>JBBDQU010000010.1 GCA_040905865.1 Alphaproteobacteria bacterium | reverse complement strand
CAAGCTGTTCGACCAGGGCCGGGGAGAGGTATTGCGCGAAGGCGCCGCGCACCTGCTTGCGCTCCCCTTCCGTCCGGATATAGCTGATCAGCGAGGCGGAAAGGTAGATGCCGAGGACAGCCACCGACGGATAGACCGGGTCCAGCAATATCTGTTTTTCGGTATAGCCGTACCAGGACCCGCCAAAGACCGCGACAACCGCAACGCCGCCGATGATTGCGCACCACACAGCGCCGAGGCGGGGCAGCAGCAGGATCAGGATGAGCCCCAACCCCGTGAGATAGGCCAGTTCGGCGCCCATCGCCCAGTCCGGCCGATTCAGGAAGTCCCCTTCGAGTATCTGCTCGATCAGTTCCGCATGCACCTCCACCCCCGGCAGCACCTGATCCAGCGGCGTGGACCGCAGGTCGAGCAGCCCGGCCGCGCTGGCGCCGACAAGAACAATATGGTTCTCGATCAGCGAACGGTCGAAGGAATCGTCCAGGATTTTCCAGATCGGGACGTAACGCGCCGCCTGGCTGCCGGCGTAATGCACCCAGACGCGGCCCTGATTGTCTGTCGGGACCTCGATCCGGCCGATCTTGAGGCTGACGACGCCGGTCTTTTCGCCAAATCCCGTTTCACCGCTGCCGCCGGACGACTTGATGATCATCGTCTTCGCACCCTGCGCCACGCGCAGGGCTTCCACCGAAATCATCGGGTACAGCCGGATTCCGCCCCCGGCTTTTTCATCGAGCTGGAATCCCGCAACGAGCGGCACCCGGCGGATCAGCCCGTCGGTTTCGGGCAGGACATTGAAATTGCCGTTGCCCGCCGCCGCTTTTTCAAAGGCGGCAAGATTGGCGACCGCGCCCGGCAGCGCCGGCAGGAACTGGGTCGGGTCGTCGCCACTGAACGCGAAATTTCCCCGTTGCACCGGGATGCGCGGGGCCTTGCCCGCGGTCAGCGCGAACCCGGTGACAATGCCCTTCAGTTCGCTGATATAGGCGGCAAACATTTCGTCATGGTCCGGCAGGCCAATCGCCTGATCGCGCAGCGACGCATATTCCGGCGCATGCGTCCAGTTTTCGACGATGTTGCGCGGCGATGTCCGGTCCGGCTCCGAAAACACGATATCGAAAACAACAACCGCCGCCCCGGCCTCGCGCAGTCGATAGATCAGTTCGGCCAGCCTGGTGCGCGGCCAGGGCCACTGTCCCAGCCGCTCCAGCGATTCATCGTCGATATCGACGATCCGGACGCCGGATTCGGGATTGTAGGGCCGCGGGTTCTCCACATTAAGGATATCGAACCAGATAACCTGGAACTCAGCCAGCCAGCGCGGCTCATAGATCCGCAGCGTCGCCGCCGTGGCCAGCAGGGTCAGCGGCAGCAGGATATGCATCGAACGGATCAGAAATCGGCGCAACGTGGGTTTCCTTCCGGCCGTCGGCCCGTACAGGTCTTCAGGAGCAATGCCAGTAATGACAGAATACAGTTAATATTTCGATACCCGCCTAACGGCACGGTTACCGCCAGAACCCCGGCACGCAGCCGCATCCGAAGGATTTCAGGGGTTCCCTTTGCGGCCGGCAACGCCGCTGGAAATCAATATGCGGTCGACAATTATTTCGGCGCCGAATCCATCGCCGACCGGCGCAGCAGATTCCAATTAAACCTGTGAAGGTGCTGCATCTTCAACAAGATAGAGCGAATTCAAATGGTTGCTGGATCGCCACGGGCGATTCCAGCAGACCATGATCTGGTTTAGTCGGGGACGCTGCCTTCCACGGTAACCGGCGCCGAACCCGTATTTCCCTGATGTGCGAGCGTTACGTTCAGATCAGCCGTACTCGAGGATACATCTGTAACGGCGATATCAAGTTCGCATCCCGCGCAGTGATTGGACAGGGCGGTATCCGCGTCGGCTTCGGTAAACAGCGCCTGTCCGGTCCGGTTCGTGTAATCGACCTCGCAGGAACTGAAACAGCCGATCTCCTGGCCATTCAGGCCCCCGCCGCTGATATTCTGCAGATGGAACTGGAACTGGTTACTGGAAAAATTGAACGAAAACAAGAAGTTGCCGACATTAAAGACGCTGCCCAGATTCAGGTTATTGCCGCTGATCGAAGCCGACCCGGTCGGTATGTTGCGGAGGTCATCGAACGAACAGCAAATTTCGGGTATTGGCGGCGGCGGTTCGGCGATATCGCCCTGACGGCTCACATTAAAAGCGTCGCCGGACGCTTGCGCGATATCGTTGCCGCTCAGCGTTCCGACGTCACTGGCGGCGCTGGCTTCCTGTGCATTCGGATCAGACGCGCTTCCCTTTGGCCCGGCCGGCGGCTGCGCGCCGAGGCTGTTGGTGAATCCCTGGGTGACGACCGGCGGCGCGGGAAACGGACCGAATATATTGCCGCCCGGGTCGGAGGCGACCGCATAGCCGCTGCGCGATACGGTCGTTCCGGGGCCGCCATCGCCATCCTGAAAAACCTGCGCCAGCTGCGAGAAGCCCGATCCGGCGCTCCGGCCGGTTTCCGCCCGCGCGGCACCGCGCGGTGCATAGGTGAAGGCGCCGCCCTTGTCATTGGTATTGTTCTCGCTGCCGGGGCCCAGCAGGACGACAAAATCCCGTGCCGAATCCGCGTTTGGCACCTGCTCCCGGATACCGTCGAAAACCGCATCGACCTGCGCATCCACTCCGACCGCGGGCCGGACGGCCCCGGCCACGATGGTGCCACGGATACCGATGGTCGCGGTCGGCAGGCGGACGGTCATGTCTTCCGGCCGCTGCTGGGCGATCTTGCCCGTAATGAACCGGAAGACCCCCTTGGCCACGGAGGCGGTGACCTTGCCGGCGCTTGTTTCGGGGTCGTAGACGAATTCGTCAATCGAGATTTCGCTGTTCGGCCCGATCGTAAACACCGTTTCGTCCAGCAGCATGACCTGCATGCCGCTGTCCCTGCCCGATGTAATCGCATCGCCCAGGAAAATGGCGTCGCCGCTTTCCACCTGGCGGCCAACGATGTTTTGAGACGTCCGCGCCAGGGCGACCTGCCCCCGAACGGCGGCGGAAACCCCGGCCTGTTGCGATTGCGCCGTGGCCGGACCCGATATGGCGGTCGACAGGGCGAGAGCGGCGACGGCGGAGATCAAGCGAAACATGGTTCGTTCCTTCCCGTTTGCGCCTAGAAGTCCCAGGACCGGGTGAGCATGGTCTGCGCCCGCCGGTTCTGGTAACTGAAATTCGGAAGATTCGATCCCTGGTCGAGAACTTCGCCGGTGACGGTCCAGGTCCAGTCCTTCAGGAAATCATAATATTTTTTAGAGGCCTCGGTGCCGAAATGGGCTTCGCTCAGGAAATTGCCCAGCGGCGCGCCATAGGTGACGCGAAAGCGCACCTGGGTGTCGTGGCGGGTCTGAAACGCGGTAACGGACGGGTCGGGTTCCTTGTACAGGTTCGTCGCATATTCCAGCCCCGTCAGCAGGAACTGTCCCTCGCCCAGCAGCCAGGTATGCTGCAGGGAAACCTTGTGGCCGCGAAACCCGTTGAACGATTTGTCGTAAGGCAGCTTGCGCGTATACAGGGCGGCGCCGGACAGGCTGTGTGTCGGGTTTATCTGTTTTTTCAGACCGAATTCCGCTTCCACCCGCTGACCGTCCCGTTCCGGCCCCAGCGCATTTTCGGAAATAACACGGAACCTCTCATCCTTCACGCCCAGCCGGAAATGCCCGTCGATACCGCCAAAATTCGGCAGGACATTGCGCCGGTCAAACTGCACATCGGCGCCCCAGCTGGTATAGAATTTTTCACGCGACAGGCGCAGGGTCGTATAGGAAAGCTTCGGCGTCATCATGAAGTTTTCATAATTCAGCCTCAGCGCGACGCTGGCGCTACCGGACTGCAGATCCTGCTGGTCGATCGACATCTGCTCGTTATGAAAATACGTTGCCGAAAACAGAAATTTGTCCGGCGCCTGATGGCCGAGATCCTGTGTCACATCGGCGGTAATGACGCCAAGCGCGGCGAAATCATCCTGTTTCCGCGCCCGTCCGGTCGGCGCGAATAAAAGGCCGGCACCGAGCGCCTGTCCGCTACGGGGGCCGGCATTGACGTTCGAGTCGCGCTTCACGCCGACAGCGACCTGCACACGCGCCGTTGTTGTCTGACGCCGCTTCTTGATCGCGCCCAGAAAGCGGTCGATTTCCGCTTCCAGGCTTGCCGCCATATTCAGTTCCTTCAGCGCGTTGAATTCGCGCTCGGCCTCGTCAATATTGTCCAGCCGGAACAGAACGATGGCGTACATCAACCGAATCTGCGGCAGATCGGGCGTGACCAGCAGGATACGCTCCAGCGTGGACGCCGCGCCGCGGACATTGCCCCGCGCGACCTGCGCCTTGGCATAGCGGAAATTCAGATCGACATTGTCCGGGTCCTTCAGGACGTCGGCATAGGAGATATCTTCGGCGGCCGGCAGGACCTCCTGGGATGCGCTGCCGGCACGCTCCTGCTCTTCCAGCAGTCGCTTCTGGCGCGCGGCCTCTGTCTCATCGAAACCCGGTTGCGTCTGCGCCATGCCTGCGGCCAACGGCAGGACCGTTCCGGACAGGATGACTGCAACGAACCGAAGCCCGATCCCGGATACTTTTACCATCAACGGCATCCTCCCCCCGCAACCGGGGACTACGCAACGATCATGCCGGAACGCGTCACGCACCAACCACGCACCGCACCGATGCAATTGTCGTATTACAAGCGTTCTCAGGCGCGATCCCACCGCCAGCGACTATGCATTTGCAGGACATCTGAAGTCAATTCACCGGCGACCATGGGCGACGCGGGGAAAAGTCGGATTTAAATCGCTTTAGCGTTTTTTTTCAAAAAGTTATATGTTTCTTGTGTGATTTTTCGCTCAATCCACAGCAGCGCTTTTCACGGGTAATGTTGCGGTTCTGCAACAGCGGGGCCGACACCCGAATTGACGCCGCAAACAGCCTCGGGACGAAATCCGGTCCATGGATGCGCCATGATTGCAGCCGCCGGAAACGGATCGGCCGGGACAGTGGCCCGGCCGAAAGGATAACGTGGACAACCGGAATCACCCGAAATGAGTCCGGCTGTCTGCTTCAGACGACACCATACGCCATCATGGCGTCGGCGACCTTCACGAAGCCGGCAACATTGGCGCCCTTGAGATAATCAACGCTACCGCCGGGGACACCGCCATATTCAGCGCAATTGTCATGAATATCCTTCATGATGCCATAGAGAAGATCCTGCAGTTCCTGTTCCTTCCAGGAAATCCGCGCGCTGTTCTGGCTCATTTCCAGGCCGGAAACCGCGACGCCACCCGCATTGGCGGCCTTGCTGGGCGCATAGAGGATGCCCGCGCTCTGGAACGCGTGGATGCCCCCTATCTCCGTCGGCATGTTCGCGCCCTCGGACACCGCCATGCAGCCGTTCGCGAGCAGCATTTCGGCTTCCGCCTTCGTGATCTCGTTCTGCGTGGCGCAGGGCACCGCGATATCGCAGGGAACGGACCAGGGCCGGCCCTCATGGAATTGGACTCCGAATTTCTCGGCATATTCGGAAATACGACCGCGGCGGACCTGCTTCAGATCGACCATATAGGCCAGTCTCTCTTCGTCGATACCGTTAGGGTCGTGAATGAACCCGGACGAATCCGACATGGTCAGGACCTTCGCACCGAGCTGCCGCGCCTTTTCCGCCGCATAGGTCGCCACGTTGCCGGAACCGGAAATGCAGATGCTCTTGCCTTCCATCCCGTTATTGGCATGTTTCAGCATGTTATCCAGCATATAGATCGTGCCGTAACCGGTCGCTTCGGTACGGATCAAACTGCCGCCGAATTCGAGGCCCTTGCCGGTAAGCACGCCGACAAACTCATTTTCGAGGCGCTTGTACTGGCCGAACATATAGCCGATTTCCCGGGCGCCGACGCCGATATCGCCGGCGGGAACATCCGTATTCTCGCCGATGTGCCGATGCAGTTCGGTCATGAAGGACTGGCAGAAACGCATGACTTCGTTATTTGACTTGCCCTTCGGATTGAAATCCGCACCGCCCTTGCCGCCGCCCATGGGCAGGCCCGTCAGGCTGTTCTTGAAGGTCTGTTCGAACCCCAGGAACTTCAGCACGCTGAGCGTGACAGTCGGGTGAAAGCGAATGCCGCCCTTGTAGGGGCCGATGGCATTGTTGAACTGGACACGGTATCCGCGGTTCACGCGGATATTGCCCTTGTCGTCCTCCCAGCAGACGCGGAAGATGACGGCCCGATCGGGTTCCGCCATACGTTCCAGAATCTGCATTTCCTGGTATCTCGGATTATCATGCAGGAACGGAATTACCGACGAGGCCACTTCCAGAACCGCCTGGTGAAATTCCGTTTCGCCCGGATTGCGCTTTATCAGGCCATCCATGAAACGATCGAGGCTATCAGATCTAACAGTCATTCATTCTCTCCTTGAACACACAGCTTCGTCACCCGAAAACCGGGAACGAATACCCCCTCACCACCGTCCAGGAACTAGGCGTTCAGAACCAGCGGTCCCTTTGGAATAGAAATACACGCAAGACACGAGCCCGATTCCGGCTTTTCACCAGGCTCTGAAATATAGTCGACATCACCGGATTTGATGGCCGTAATGCACGTCCCGCAATTGCCTGCCCGGCACCCGAAGTCTATTTCGATGCCGTTTTCTTCAGCAAAATCGAGCAGGGAGCCGATACCGGGATCCCACTTCACCGATTTTCCGGACTTACCGAAGGTGACCTCGAATTCGGATGTCGCGGCGGCGGGCGCTCCTGTACCGGATGTATCGGCCTCTTTCTTTTTCTGGACCGTCGCGGGTCCGAACGCTTCGTAATTGATATGCTCTTCGGGTACGCCCCATTCGCGGAGTCCCTCGAAGAGCGAGTTCATCATTGGCGGCGGACCGCAGAAATAGTATTCGTAATTGCTCGACGGCAGGACGCGCTTGAAGAGATCCACCCCGACACGTTCACGATGATGGTAGTCCTTACCCTGAACGTCCGCGTCGGTCGCGTCGGAATAACAGACATGCAATGTGACGTTTTCGTGTTCCAGCGCCTTTTGCTCGAGATGTTCCTTCATGATGTGCTCGGCGCGATTGCGGACTCCATAGAAGAAATGCGTCTCGCGCGTGGAACCCGATGCCGTGATCTGGTTCAGCATGCTCATGACCGGCGTCAGTCCGATCCCGCCGCCGATCAGCACGACAGGCGTATGCTTCGTCGTATCCAGGTAGAAATGACCGCTCGGCGCCTTCACATCGAGAATGTCGCCTTCGTTTATGCTGTTATGGAAGAAGTTGGATGACAGCCCCGGCGGCACATCCGGCTTGTCGCGCGGTGGCGGTACGGCCTTGATCGATACCCGGTAGTAATCAGGATTGGGGCTGTCGGACAGGGAGTAACACCGCATGACCGGCTTCGACTGCCCTGGAACGTCAAGCCGGAAGGTCAGATACTGCCCCGGACTGAACGCCGGCAATGGCTTGCCGTCATGCGGCCGCAGATAGAACGAACAGATGCCGCCGCCTTCGGGAACCTTCCGCGCCACTTCGAATTTCCGGAAACCGTTCCATGAGAACTCGTTCTTTTCGCGCTCGAAATCCCATTTCCCCATGATCTCGGCGACCCGGGTCTGCATCAGCTTGCGTTCGGATTCCGCAATGCCCGTTGCCAGCCTGGCCGCGCGAAACCCGCCATACAGCAACTGCGCAACATAAAGCGTCAGCATCAGAAGAACGGCCAAAGCCGCAAACTGGATAACAGTCCCCATATCCCCCCCCTCGGCCGTCCGCTAGAACTTACGTCGCAATTCCAGGCGCGCGCCGCCAATGTCGTCTACATTTTCAAGCCAGCCATACATGGCGTCGGCCCGCACGATCCAAGCCGGGGAAATTGGCAACTGATAACGGATCCCCAGTGCATATTGCGAACCCTCCGCCGCGCGGCCGACATCGAAGTCCCCGCCAATCGGCTGAACCGTCGCGGCCTCCACAACAATCTGCTGGTCCAGATTGAACAGATACTGAAGGCCGAGGGCGCCGCCATAGGTGTCGTGGCCCGTATCGTCAAGCTTGGGAAATCCGGTCAGTGCGTCTGTTTCGAAATTGATGCCGGTGTTCTTCAACAGCCCCGTATCATCCACCAGCGGCTGCGGCCGGTCCAGACCGACCCAGGCGTTGAAATAGGGGATCAGGGTCGACGGCTTCGACGTGAAGAACGAGCTTTCGAAAAGCAGGGCGACACCATCAGCTGTCTGCTGCTTTCCATCGGCGTCCTGTCCAAAGGTCCAGACCGCGCGCATGCTGTTGGACATCAACCGTCCGTAACGTTTCGAATGCGCGACCGTCGCGTTGGTATAGCTGAGATCGGAGAAATTGCCTTCGCCATCGACCCGGCCGATACCCGCTTCGATATAGGATTCACGCGTTTCGATGAATGTCGCAAATCCGTAAACGTTCACACCGTGGTCGGCCAGGTTGCCCTGCGCATCCTTGATCGCCGGGGTCGTTACCTTGTCAATCCCGCCGAAAAAGGTAAAATCCATATTGCTGATATCGAGCTTGGGGCTGTTCAGCGCCGGAATCGCGAAGGCGCCGCCGATAAATGCATCTTCCGCCCACACGCCGTTCTGGAAAATCACGGGCATCAGGCCAAAGGCGATTGGCAGGTCGAGCGACGTGTATTCATCCGAAAGGCCCGCATAGATGGCGCCCAGATCGCCTTCGAAAAACAGCGTCTCCAGGTTCAGGTCGAAGATCGCCTTGTTCTCATCGCGATCGTCGCCGAAGAACTCAACGCGTGAAAACTGCCCGCCCTGGTCGATCGGGCGTATGAAGGCATGAATTCTTTCGGTACCGGTCAGCTTCAGGTCGAGCTCGAGATTAAGCCGTGTTGCGATCTGCCCGACCTCTTTATCGCCGTTGTCGTTGAAGGCTACAGCCGTCCGCCAGTCGCCGGAAATGTTGAAGGCCGGGAACAGCAGGTTCTTCTCGCCGATGAGGTTGATTCCCTCGCCATAGACACCTTCGGTATAGATAGGCCGGCCCAGTTCTATCAGGGGCCTGGGCGCGTCTATCGCGGTCTTGCCGCCATAGATATTGATCTGCTCGCCGGCGTCATAGGGCTTGTCCTCATAAGACGGATCCGATCCGAACACATTCGTATCGTGCTCCACCGGTTTTGCATCCGGAGACATCGTGCGCGGTGCATCATGGCCTTCACTGGCCGCGAAGGCCGCGCCGGACAGTGTCAAGGCTGCCGCGATTGTCGCCGACCATATGGAACAACGGACAGTGATCCGATTTTCATAATTTCTGTTAGCCACGAACCCTACTCCCTGGGACAGATAACGACCGATTCACCCGATACGACCGTCTCCGGTCCTTTTAACTACCCCTATGGTTAACAAACCCCTAACCGTCTCGAAGCCGGGATGCATTGACATGCGTCCCGGGTGACGCCCTACTTGACCTCGAATTCGACGGTGTACGGATGGATATCCAGCATCCATTCGTTCATGGACTGCTCCATCTCGCTCGTCGCCCCGACGAACCGCATGAAGTAGATCGGCTCCGCCCGGCTGCGCAAACGCGCCGCAAGACGGTATTTGCCAGGCTTCTTCATGACACTCGCCGGGATGGTGTATTCGGCATCCCTTTTGCCCAGCGGCGGGATCGACCGCCCTTCCATCCGGACAAACGGCGGATGGTTCAGCACCGTTGTCGGCACGTTGATCGGGCGCAGGAACGGGCGCTGATCGATATCAAAACTGACCGGCAGGTACATTTCCCGATCCGTTCCCTTGACATTCGTCGTCAGGAACTTGGTCTGGAAATTGACCAGCTGGTCGTCAAATTCGATCTTGCCTGCCGCCACGTCCAGCGAATGGATATCGGCGAAATCGCCATTGCTGTCGACATATCCCGATTCCCAGACACGCTCGCCATCGGGATCGATAAGCGCGACGTTGAACCAGATCTCCGGCTGCGCGCCAAGCGAACCGGACGGCAGGTTATGACCGTCATCGGTATTCACGATGGTGTACTTGAAGCTGAGCGATTCGCCCGCTTCCGGATCGCCGGAGAAGAACGGGCCGTCAATGCGGCTGCCGTTTTCCATAACCTGGCGGCGCAATTCCCGCTTTTCTTCCAGGGCGACGATATTTTCCTGGATGATCTCGTTGGCTTCCTCACGGTCGCCGGGGTATTCCCAGATTTCCGGGAAACGGACGCCCAGAACCGACGCCATTTTTTCAACGGATTTCTTCACGACGTCCGGATCCGCGGTTTTCGCGGCAATAAGGGCGGCAAGCGCCTCCCTGACCCGCGGTTCCTTGCGGTCCGCCAGAAGTTCCGCCAGGGCATCCGTCTGTTCCGCGAAGGTTTTCCTGGCCTCGTCGTCGCTGGCGATATCCTCCACCGCATCGTCCAGGTCCTCGAAGATTTCCGCGATATCCTCAATGGAGGATTCGAACTCCTCGGTACCCCAACCGGCGCGATAGTCGAATTTCAACCATTCCTGCATGGTCCAGCGTTCGGCTTCCGGATTATGCGGGAAGACGCCGGGATGGGCGATCGGATAACCCGGACCATAGAAGGCGTGGTTGCTGTGCTTCCGGCCCGGATTGATCGGAACGCCGTTGACGACGGCAACCGGTGCGGTGGTGTACCCTTCGGCGCGTCCCGGAACCTTGCCCATGTGGCAGTCCTGGCAGGTAACGCCGTTCTTGGCGGCCGGCGAGTCGCGGTACTGTTCCCAGACGACTTCCAGCTTGATGCCGAGATTGACCGCGACCTGATGGCAGGAAGCGCAGAATTCGGATTGTGAAATCTGGCTGAACTTCACGACATTCGCATGCGTCTTGGCGCCGCGATCCTCTTCGGACGTCGCGATCTTGTATTCGTCCTTCTTGGCGATCACCTCATCGAATTTACTGTTCTCCAGCGACCCGTAAACCGGGTTGTGGATATTGCCGTAATTAATGCGACGTTCGCCGTTCTGGCCCCGGCCGTATTCTTCCGTGACGCGATGACAGGTGATGCAGGTGATGCCTTCGCTGGATACACGGCTGCGTTCCCAAAGGGGAAGTTCGCGCGGTTCGCCGCGCTGCGTGCCGACCTGCTGATGGCAGCGCACGCAGAATGTGCCGATCGTTCCCTGGGTCAGGTCGCTGATGGCCTGCTCGAACTTGTGAAACATCGGCGAGATCGACGCGTAGGCGTGATTCGACGACGCCCATTCCTTGTATATCTGCTGGTGGCACACGGCGCACTGGGATGCGCTGGGATAATTATCTTCTGCGAACATTTCCGCATGCGGGTCGCCTGCCGCTCCCGGCGTCGTCACGGCCTGCTGGATTGCGGCGCCCTGATCATCCGCCGATGCGGGCAATGCAAACAGCAGGGCGACGCCACACCCCAGGACGGCGAACCACCGCACGATGTTTCTGGAAAAGATCGAATTCAACATAACCAAATCCCTCTCGATCACCCCATCCCGATAAAAAGCACTATAGCATGCCCCCGGGACCCGACAATTCAATATGACGCATATCACACTTCGCGGATGCGACACGTTGCGCCAACGCAACACCCAGCCCTCTCTCAATTCGCCATTGGACCGCCTGTATTCTGGTCATTGTCCGTTGCTGACATGCGGTGCCTGAAACCATGTCCGTTGTGATATTCATGGCACAGCGTGCAGTCCTGCCGCACCTCGCCCTCCGCATGGCAACCGATACAGGTATTATTTTCAATCGATTTAAAGTTGCTTGCGAACTTGTTTGGATCGAACTGCTTGAACGCGGCGTCGAAATCCGCTTCCTGATCCATTTTGTGACAGGTTTCACACGCCTGTTCCATTCCAAGCAAATTCAGATGCGGCACATGCGAATAGCGGACATGGCGCTGCTTGGATTCGGCGCCGAGTTTCCAGCCTATAGTGAGAGTATCGGCATTTTCCGCATCCGCGTTCACCGAATGACACTTCGTGCAGGCGCCGACCCCATCCGAGCCGCCAATCATCGTATCGCGAAAATCCTCGTCGATGCCCTCGCCGCCGGCCGCGGCCAGTTCAACCCAGGCCCTGGCAACCGGATCCGCATGTCGCACCGGCTTGTACCGCAGCGAAAGGGCATCGGCATACCAGCCCCCGGCGATCGGATCCGCCGGCGCTTCGTATTCGACATTGGACGCCCATGCGCAACCGACACGGTGTACGAGATCCGAGGACAGTCCGGCGAACAGCGTATCTGCGGGAACGCCGCGTCCTTCGACGGCGCCCTCAAACGCCTCGCCGCCTTCATCGATCATCGCCAGAACAAGATCGCGGACAGGTTCGGTATACTCTTCCATGTCCCCGCCATCCTCGATCCCCAGCAGCATGACCGCAGCGGCGGGCAGGAATTCGATCGAAACCGACAGGAATTCTTCTTCTTCCGCCCCGTCGCCGGCGGCAAGTCCCAAGCGGCTTTGCAGCGCCTTCATGCTTTTTTCTATACCCACGGTATCCTCGGCCACCAGGGCATCGGCGACGTTGTCGAAGATGTCCGACGCACTGTCCAGGTCGGCGACCGACGGCCCGCACGCTTCGCGGACGGCGGAAAGGTCAAATGGATTTTTTTCGAATTCGGGCAAAGTAAATACCACGATTTCACGGTCGGCAATCTGGCTCTCGTGGCATCCCGCGCAAGTCTGCTCGAACGCCTTGACCGGAACATTGCGGCCCGCGCGATCCGTATCGTGGCAGGCGACGCAACGGTCCTTCGGCGCCCGATCCGCGAAACGCTGATCCTCGAAATGCCTGGTGAAGTGACTCGTGTGGTTGAACGCGATGGCCGTTCGCCGGCGCGACGGGTAGGTTTCGGAAAACGGCGGATGTCCGTTTGAGAAACTGGCGAATTTCTGTTCATGGCACGCGTTGCATTGCGCGTCGGCCAGCTTGACGGTCGTCCCGTTCTCCCCTTTGTGTTCGGTGTGACACATCGTGCACTGTGTCTGGCGTTCCGCGCCGGCACTGGCATTCTGGAAGGTTTCGTTATGCGGCGCCGATGCCGGGCCGTTGAAGGTATGGCAGGTTTCGCAGGACTGGGACAGTTCGCCCGGCGACCAGGCGGCCTGCAGCCAGTTCGCCGCATCCTGACCATGCGGCTGGTGGCAAGTCGCACAGCCTTCGCTACTGGAAAACTTCGAATGCGCACCGGATATTTCACCGGGGTTCACCGAGCTAATCGCGCGCGCATCGTCGCCCATGAATCCGAAGGCCGACACCAGCGCCAGGACAAGCGCGGCCGCCAGCAGCGACAGGCGGCCGCGGAACCGGCGCAGGGACGGGATCGGCCGACACGCCGCGTGCTGATTACAACATCGTCCGTCGGGCAGCGGTCCGGATTCGCACGGCCCGCCATTGCGGACGGAACGCCGGCACTCCCAGCGGCCGTTGCTGAAATAGGGCGTACATTCGCTGACGCCGCCACATGCCCCTTCGCTGGACGGTCCCCGGCCGCAAGGCTTGCCCCAGAAGCTTAACCTGCCGCAGCGATACGGGAAGTTCGGTCGCTCATAGGGGCTCTTGTCCTGCCTGAACCGGTCCGGATCTGTAATCATAGCGCGTACACATTCACCAAAATGAGGTGCCAGACGGCCACGAGTATTACAGCCATTGCCAGCGGCACATGCACCAACAGCCACTTTTTCAACAGTTCCTGACACGCATAATGCCGGTCTATCAGGCATTTGAGCTCGCCGAGCTCGATAATCTGATCGAAATATGCCCTTTCGGGATCGTTAAGGTAGCGACTGGCGGCGGAACCGGGCCCCCGCAGCCAGTGCCCCGCGGCATCGCCGCCGACAATATGGCTGATCCGGAATCGCGGGCGGGCGAAAAACCAGCTCAACGTCCCGATATAATGCTGGGCGACCGTATCGCTGCCCGTTTTTTCCGTGCATTCCAGCACGAGCGCCTCGATTTTTTCGCGGATTTCCGCGAGTTCGGCGGGTATGCGTTCAAAGATGATCTCGATTTCGGTCTGCGCCAGACGGCGAGGCAGCATGCGGGACAGACCGTAGCCGACTATGCCGCTGAGGCTGACCAGATAAAAAAGCCCCGTCAGTACCTGCTCGTAGAGTCCGACCGGCCAGATCGTTCCCGTGTGCAGCCAGAACATTGCCAGCGCCAGGATTCCGGCCACCACGTGGAAGGCGAGCCAGACGCTCGCCCGGCCGACCGGCAGCATCGAGAGCCGCTTGCGGGCATTGAGGAAGCCCAGAAGCAACATCAGGACAAACAGCGTGTAGCCGGTCAGAATAGCGGGATTGCCGAGATTTTCCCACGTATCGCGCGCCGCCCAGGCCGTCAGCCCAAACACAGCCGCGCTCAGGACGCAGAATGTCGTTACGGGCACGGCGGAATAGCGTTGGGACATCAACCCGCTCCCGCCGGGTTGAATTCCCGGAAATGGACCCGACGCAGCGCGCCATACGGGCACGCCCGGACACAGGCGGGGCCACCGGGATTACTGTCGCAGAAATCGCATTTGGTCGCCTTGAAGATCGGCTTGCCGGTATTCGGGTCGGCGATCGTATGGCCGTCCTTCGTCCGGATCGCGACCATCGCGATGTTGTTGTACGGGCATGAATTCGCGCAGGTCGCGCAACCGATACAGGTCAGGTCGTTGATGACGACGATGCCGGTTTCAACGGTTCGATGGATCGCCCCGGTCGGGCAGCCGATCATGCAGACCGGATCCGCGCAATGCATGCAGGCATTGGCCACCATGATGTTATCGAATGTCCGCCCATGCCGGCGAAAGCGCGGATTGCCGCCATGGGTCGACGCGCAGGCGCGGACGCAATCGTCGCAACGCACGCAACGCTCCAGGTCGATCACCATCGATCGCGTCGCGTTGATGAAGCGCTCCTCGACCGCCCACTCCATCATGGCGTCATCGGCGACCGGCTTCGACGCGATATCCATCGTCGTCGATGTCGGCTGCTCCATGAACGGAAAAACATGTTCTTCCAGGATCGGGGCCGGCACCCGGATAACGTCGACATAGCCCAGCGCCGTCAGCGTCGTGTACAGCGCAATGTCCGGAATGTCGGGATTTTTCCAGGCCGCGTACAGTTCGCCCAGCCCGAAATGGTCGCCGGCGCCAAGATAGGTCAGCGTCCGCTCCCCATTGCCGTGCTTCACGCTGACCCGGGCAAAACCGGCGCGGATCATCAGCACGCCGTCGGGATACTCGCCCTGCCTTGCAATCACCGGTTCCTTGGCGTTGCCGCTCTGGCGCTGCTTCTGGAATGCGACATTCCAGTCAAATGCGCCATACGTCTCGAACAGAACCTTGTCGACAACGGACTGCAGGGCATTTTCGTCCAGGCGCGAAAACATGATGCTTTCCTGCAGATGCGTCTTCAGCGCATTTTCGCGGTAGCGCTGGTCGATCATCCGGCGCCAGCCTTCGTCATACTTGCGCAGTTCACGCAGCCCCTGCCAGCGGATTTCCAGCAGGGTCGCTTCCTGTTCGGCGAAAATCGTCGCTGTCCGCGGCACACGCCCCAGCGCCGCCAGTTCCCCGAACAGGGCGCCGTCTTCCAGCTTTGCGGTGCGGTGCCTGTCCAGCACAGCCGGCACGTCCTGCAGGAATACCCGGGCATTCGCACTGTCGGACCCGCCGCGCAGCCCCTGCCCCTGATAGCGCGAAATGTCGCGCACCTCGGGCACTGTCGAATTTGTCCAAAGTTGCGAAAGCGCCTCGAAGAACCCTTTTTTCCCGGTCTGCTGGCGCCCCAGCAGCGATTGCGGCAATTCCGGCGCCAGCACGACCCGGAGGCTACCTTCCAGAACCAGAAACGCCGAGTTTCCGTAGTCGCCTTCCCGGACGACGATATCGCCGGCCCGGAACCGGACGATCCGCGTATCGTTCAGAAGCACCCCCTTCAGGGGGGTGTGTTTGGGGAAATTATCCGCTTCGATAGCCGCGATGTCCGGACGGCGCAACAGCGACTCGACATCGCTTTCGGTCATTTCCGCACCGAATGGCGTCGACCACCGTTGCGGCCGCTCCATAGTTGCTCTACCCGCGAGATCCACCAAGCCCATTGCCCCCGAAACGCTGCTGGCCGTTATACACCTTCCCGCCCCAGGCGGGAGGATCGCCCTATTTACGGTCCTTCGGAAGCATGTCGCCAACGGCTCCTGTCAGATCCTTCCCCTTGACCGCCGCCGCCAGCGCGCGGCCGTTTGCAACACTGGGATCGGCAAGCAGCGCGCCGGCTTCCGGCACCTGCGCCTTGACCGCGTTCAGCGCCGTCGTCGCGGTGGCGATCCGCTTTTCCTGAGCCTCCTTGTACTTGGCGTGGTCGGATTTCGACATCGCCTTCGTCGCACTCACCAGCGCGGCAGCCTGGCCGACAACGTACATCTGGGACAGTTCGGCCGGCGTCATCTCCTTGTTAACGGTCACGTCCGGAGGATAGAAGCGGTGGCGCACCGTGCCCTGGCTATAGCTGACCAGTTCGAATTCCGGCTTGATCGGGTGCCCGGCGTCCAGCATCGCGGCCGCATCCTTGGCCTCCAGTTCATCCCGCGCCAGCCCGTGACAGCCCATGCAGTTCGACGCCACGTCAAACAGCTTGTCCGGACGGATCATCCCGGCCGCTTCGGCCTTCGCGATCCGTTCGGCCTTGTGTTCGGCGGTTTCGTCTTCCCGCTTCACGCCCGCGCCGTAATCGTTGTGGACGGCGATCCAGTCGGACGCCGCACCGTGGCAGCTTTCGCAGGATGGACCCGCAACCTGCTTCGGCCTCGCGCTTTCATCCTTCTGCTCGTCACTGTAATGGCAGATCGTGCAGGTTTCGGACCGCTTCATGCGTTTGTCGCCGACGGCCTCCACGATGTCGTCGGCTTTATCGTGCCGGTGAATATCCTTGAAGGACTTGAAATGCGCCGTGCCTTCCCAGACCGTTGCCTCGGCCGTATGGCACTCCTGGCATTTCTTTGGACCGACGTTGAACGGCGCCGCCTGCGTTTCCGCCGCGAATCCGATGAAACCGCTGACCACCACAAACGACAGAACCGAGAATATTGTCACCAAGAATTTGTTCAAAACTATTCCCCCTGCGGTATATCGGTTTCACGGACCGTTCAACGGAAGCCATCCGTATCACGCATTGCCGGATGCAAACTACCGCCCGAACGGAGCAATCTCAAGTCCATATTCTCGAAGGACCGGCAAATATTACGGATGAAATGTTAAGCAAAAGAGAATCCGCACCGCACTGGCCTGCCGGTGTTGACGCCGATACAACGTCAGGCGGCTCTTAAAGCAGATTGATTCGCATGTTTTCGCGAGCCACGATCGCCCCCGGCCAGACGGAGCGCGATTCCGCTTCAAGCTGCTCCATGAATCCGTCTTCATGATCCGGGTCATGATGGAAGATCGCCAGCATCTTGGCGTCCGCGGCGCGCGCCAGACGCACGCCCTCCTGCCATGTGGAGTGCCCCCAGCCGACCTTGCCGGGAAATTCATCATCGGTATATGTCGAATCGTAGATCACCAGATCGGCGCCTTCGATCAGCGCCAGCACGTTTTCGTCCGGCTTGCCCGGCACATGCTCCGTATCCGTGACATAACACATTGCCTTGCCCTTGTACTCGACCCGGTATCCTGTCGCGCCAAAGGGATGGTTAAGGGGCATGGTCCGTATCTGGATATTGTTATACAGCTTGAAGTTTTCGCCGGCCTTGAAATCCTCGAATTCCAGGGAACTCCGCATTGCCTCCAGCGGCACGGGAAATGTCGGCGTGGTCATCTGCCCTGCGAGGATACGCTTGATGCCGCCGTCCTCGCTGACATGCCCCGCCATGATCGTAAAGGAACTGCCTTCATGAAACGCGGGTGAAAAAAACGGAAAGCCGTTTATATGGTCCCAATGGGTATGCGACAGCAACAGATGCGCATCGTATACATTCTTGCGCATCAGCCAGTGGCCGAGATTCCGGATACCCGTCCCGGCATCGAATATCAGGCGTCGGCCGCCGCAAGAGACTTCGACGCAACTGGTATTGCCGCCGAAGGCGACGTGTTTCGGGGATGGCGTGGCGATGCTGCCACGAACGCCCCAGAACTTGACCTTGAAACTCATCGCCCACGACCTTCCGTTACCTTGTCCGCCACACCCCAAACACTAGAACGGATACGTCTAGTACAGCCCGCTTGTCCTGCACGCCACCTGGAAATCGCCGCTAACGCGAACCGGCAAGATCAAGAGGCACGTCAATCCCCACTCAAATTCCTTCAATCAACGGCTTATTTTCGAAGCGTTGCTGTGACGCCGGTCACTCCCTGTGACATTTAATTAAATTCCAACGATATCAGCACCGCCCGAAACGCCGCGACAACATCGGCCGGGGAGACTTCCGCCGCCCCGGCGCAATGGTCAGATCGTAAATTGAAGATCGCCCAGACGCTTGGTAAGTTTCATGTTTTCCGCATAGTCGATCGGCACGGCGAGCAGCGCCGGTCCGTCCTGTGCAAACGCTTCGGACAGCGCCGCGGGCAGCTGATCGGCGGCGGTGAGGGTCTTGCCCCACATGCCGAACGCCTGCGCCAGCAATTCGAAGTCCGGATTGCCGAATGACAGTTCGGAATGCTTGCCGTTGAAGTGGTTCTGCTGTTTCCACTTGATGAGGCCGTATTCGCCGTCGATCCAGACCATGATCACGGCATTCAGCTTGCGCCGGACCATCGTTTCCAGGTCCTGCACATTCATCAGGAATCCGGCATCGCCGCAGATCGCGAGGATCTTGCGGTCCGGCATCGCGATTTTCGCCCCCATCGCGCCGGGCAGGGCGAATCCCATGGAACAGAAGCCGTTGGAAATCAGGCAGGTATTCGGCGTATCGCACTGGTAGTAGCGCGAAATCCACATCTTGTGGGCGCCGACGTCGCTGAGCAGGATATCGTCCGGCCCCAGGGCCTCGCGGACATCCCAGAGAACCTTCTGCGGCTTCATCGGGAAGGATGCATCGTCCTTTTCCATCGCAAAATCGGCGAGGATCGCGTCGCGCATCTTCTTATGGTCGTTGATGTCGAACAGCGGCAGCTTGCCCTCGTTGTCGTAACGGAGATTTAGTTCCTCGTTGATCTGCCACAGCGCATCGGCCACATCGGACACGATATCGACTTCCACCGGATAATCGGAATCGACCTCGGCCGGCCAGAAATCGATATGGACGATCTTCTTGCCGCCCGACTTGTTCCAGAAGGCCGGGGAGAATTCGACCAGGTCATAGCCGACCGAAATTATCACATCGGCCGCTTCCGTTGCGGCGATGATGTGGTCGCGGCCCTGCAGCCCCATCGTGAACAGGCAGTGCGGATCGGTCCGCGGGACCGCGCCCTTGCCCATGAAGGTGTTGACCACGCCAATGCCGGATTTGTGCGCGAGGCGCTTGAGCTGCTGTGCGGCCCGTTTGCGAACGGCGCCGTTCCCGGCGATGATCAGCGGCTTCTTCGCCGACGCAATAACATCGACCGCCTGCCGGATCGCCTTGTGATCGGCGGCGGGGCGGCGGGTCCTGCCAGTCTTCATCGGCGCTAGGTTGACGTCTTCCTCGGCGATGTCTTCCGGGAATTCGATAACCGTCGCGCCGGGCTTTTCCGCTTCCGCGATCTTGAAGGCCTTGCGCACGACTTCGGGAATGTTCCGTGCGTCGTAAATCGACTGCGCCCATTTGGAAATCGGCCGGAACATGGCAATCGCATCCATGTTCTGATGGCTTTCCTTGTGCAGCCGCGTCGTCGAGGCCTGCCCGATAATGGTCACGACGGGCGCGCGGTCCATATTGGCGTCGGCCACCCCTGTCACCAGGTTGGTCGCCCCCGGCCCGAGCGTCGCGAGGCAGATACCGGACTTGCCGGTCAGGCGTCCATATACGTCCGCCGCGAAGGCCGCCGCCTGCTCGTGCCGACACAACACAAAATCGATCGGACTATCGTTCAGGGACAGCATCGTATCGGCATTCTCCTCACCCGGAATGCCGAAAATGTGCTCGACGCCCTCGTTTTCGAGACAGCGCACAAATAAATCAGAAGCCTTCATTAAAGTCCCCTCTTTTCTCTGGCCGATAAATCAAGAAATTCGCCCCACGCCGCAGAGTATGCCGCACGAACCCGTCAGGTAAAAGCGAACAATACGTTTCCCGTCGGCACCTGACATTATCATGGATGCAGCCGAATGGTTATGCGCCGGTTCTTCTCCCTGTTTCCGGGGATGACTTCCCCGAACAGGTCCCGGTTCGGATATTTCGGTTTCACATCCGCATAGCCGGAAGCCTTCATCCGGTCCGGCTGAGTACCGGCCCCGATCAGATAGCGGACAACGCCGGTCGCGCGCGCCGTGGACAATTCCCAGTTCGAGGGGAATTCCGGCGTATTGATGGGCGAATCGTCCGTATGCCCTTCCACATCGACGTAGTACAGGTCGTAAGGCGGCTGCTCCAGCTGGTAGGAAATCTCGATCAGGATCTGTTCGGCCTCGGGCAGCAGTTCCGCGGAACCGGACCGGAAAAAGGACCGGCTGGCGAATTCGATCACCACGCCAGCCTCGTCGAATCCCGTATGCACTTCCTGCTGGTCGATCTGCACCCTGTCAAGGATGGAATTCAGGTTCTGCGACAGCTTGAACATCGGCCGCTCGGGCGCTTCCTCCGCGCCCAGCTTGTCCTTGATGCCGGCCATGGCTTCCTCGAATTTCGGCAGATCGATTTTCGAGAACGACACCAGCATGACGAAGAACGCCATCAGCAGCGTGATCGCATCCGCGTAGGTCGTCAGCCAGCTTTCGTCTTCTTCAGGCGGGGACTTGGCGCGCTTCGCCATCACCTGTCCTTCATCTGCTGGTCGATGTTGAAACGGATCGACGGGTCGAGGAAGCTGTTCATCCGGTCCTGGATGAAACGGGGGCTGCGCTTTTCCGACAGCAGGGCAAAGCCCTCCACCATCAGTTCATGACGAAAGCGGAGAATTTCCTGGCGCTGCTGAAGCTTGTTCGCCGCCGGCACGAACACCATGCGGGAGAGCATCACGCCGTACAGCGTCGTATTCAGCGCGACCGCCAGACCGGGGCCCAGCATTTCAGGATTGCTGCCCATGGCGTCCAGCATCACGATCAGCCCGATCAGCGTTCCGATCATGCCGAAGGCCGGCGCTGTCCCGCCCATGGTCCGCAGGATATTGGCGGGCACCATGTTGCGCTCGAAGGTGTGATCCGCCACGGCCTGGAGAGTCTCGCGGACATCCTTGCCATCGTAACCGGTGATCAGCAGTTCCACGCCGAAGACCAGAAACTGGTCCGACGCGACTTTCTTTATTTCATCTTCAAGCGGCAGAAATCCCTTTTCCTTGACCAGGTAACCCCAGCGGATAATCCGCCCGACCTCCATGTTCAGGACATTTCGGTTGACGCGCTGCGGCAGAAAGGTGCTGCCGATCCCCTTGAGCGCCAGGATGACGTAACGCGCCTCCTGACCGACAAAGGTCGCGGCCAGGGTCCCGCCAACCACCAGAATAAAGCTCGGCAAGTCCAGAAACAGTCCAAAATTGTTTGTCGCAAGCAGAATCGAGCCGATAAACAGGCCGATGGCAGCAAGAAATCCGAAGAATGTCGCAAAGGACATGAAGCCTCATCACCCGCCGGCCGATAATATGGCTGGCCCCCACCCAAACTCTTCCCCAGTATGGCAACGATATCGTTAACGCTAACGGTCGTGAACCTTCATTAATATACATATATCAAGTATGAACAAATCGTTTCCAAATAATAACCGCCTGTCGAAGGTAACAGTCGACAGTCTAGGCGTGCATGGCGATGGAATCGCAAATGCCG
The DNA here is from genome assembly GCA_040905865.1 of Alphaproteobacteria bacterium. Taxonomy (NCBI): domain Bacteria; kingdom Pseudomonadati; phylum Pseudomonadota; class Alphaproteobacteria; species Alphaproteobacteria bacterium. The sequence goes on along the minus strand of JBBDQU010000010.1, from coordinate 34,436 downwards.
AAGGCGGGCGATACTTCATTCCCTATTCGGCGCCGGGCGACATACTTGACCTGCGCATTGGCGCCAGGCGCGAAGACGGTCATGCCGCCACGATCGAAACCATCATTCGCGGCGGGCCCGGCCGCACCGCACCCGCCTGCCGCCATTTTGAAACCTGCGGCGGCTGCACGCTGCAACACATCGAAACCGCCACCGTCGCGGCGATCAAGCGGGAACTCATCGCCGTGGCGCTGTCGCGGCACGGATTCCGCGACCTGGCCATAAGGCCCGCGATTTCCGTGCCGCCCGGTCAGCGGCGCCGTGTCCGGTTCGCCTTCTTCCGGGCGCAGAAGAACGCCTTCGGGTTCAGCGCGGCGCGTAGCAACCAGATCGTCGACATATCGGAATGTCCGGTCACCCGACCGGCGATTACGGCGCTCATTGCGCCGCTGAAGGCGCTCGCGGCGGACATCGCGTCGCTGGGCCGGCGGGCGGAATTCCTGGTCACGGAAACCGACAGCGGCATCGACCTGCTACTGCGGCCCGACAGGCGGGCGGATCCGGACCTGGACGAACGCATGGCCCTGGCGGCCTTCGCCGAACGGTACGATCTGGCGCGGATCGGCTGGGAGGCGCCGCAGGGATACGAACCGCTTGCGGCCAGACGGGCGCCGGAAGTCGCCTTCGGCCCGGCCCGCGTCGCCCTGCCGCCGAACGCCTTTTTGCAGCCCAGCCGGGGCGGCGAACGCGCCATTATGGATGCGGTTGGCGCCGCGGCGGCGGGGGCGAAAAACATTGCCGACCTCTATGCGGGCTGCGGCGCGCTCAGCTTCCCGTTATCGACCATCGCCCCTGTGCATGCCTATGAAGGCGATTCACAGATGGTCCAGGCGATCCGGCGGGCGGACAGCGAACGCGCCGTCACCGCCGAGATCCGCGACCTCGCCCGGCAGCCCCTGCGCCAAACGGAACTGAAAAACTTCGACACCATCGTCTTCGACCCGCCCCGCGCCGGGGCGAAGACACAGGCCGCGGCGATTGCCGAATCCGAGGCCGCTACGGTGATCGCCGTGTCCTGTAATCCGGCCACGCTGGGACGGGACCTGCGGCTGCTGGCGGATGGCGGCTACCGGATCGAGTCGGTGCAACCCATCGACCAGTTTCCCTGGTCGGCGCATGTCGAAGCGGTCGCGGTGCTGCGCCGCTGACTATTCTTCTACCGTCGCCCCAGGCATCAACTGGCGCGCGGTCAGCACCGATTCGGGACCGACCGACGCCCATTCGGCGAATTCGACGACCATGGCGTCGTCGCTCAGCAGGTAGTCGAGCACGCCGCCGAGAAAGGCCGGGTCCGCGGCGCGGGCGCGGATATCCGCCGGCCCGATGCCGCTTAGCGCGAGGAACCGGCCGAGGCGGTCGGAATCCTCGGCGATAAAAGCCAGGCAGCGAATGGCGAGCAGTTGCGCCGCATCGCTGCGTCCTGTTTCAACTGGATGCTTCATGCCGCCTACGTTATAGCACCTTCAATATGATTGATCAGATTCACGTATTCGGCTGGATCGCCGGATTCCAATCAAACACAATCTGATCTAAAAGCGTATGGTCCATCCGGGCAACCCGGAAATCGCCCGACTGCCGAAAGAAACGCCGCATGGCATGGAACCCAGGCCAGTACCTCGCCTTCGCCGGACCGCGCATGCAGCCGGCCATCGACCTGCTGGCCCGCATCCCGCAGGAAACGCCCGGCACGGTCATCGATCTGGGCTGCGGCCCCGGCAATATCACGCCGCTGCTGCGCCGGCGCTGGCCCGACGCAAGCATACTGGGACTCGACAATTCGGACACGATGCTGGCGCGCGCCCGCACGGCGATGCCGGATGAGACCTTTGAATTCGCCGATATCACGGAATGGACTCCGGCCACGCGGTACGACGTCGTTTTTTCCAACGCGGCCCTGCAATGGGTCCCGGATCACGACACGCTGTTCCCGCGGCTGCTGGGGTATGTCGCGCCCGGCGGAACGCTGGCCATCCAGATACCGCGCAACGACGACGCCCCGTCGCACAGGCTGATCGACGACGTCATCGAAGACGGCCCGTGGCGCGACCTGCTGGCGCCGATCCGCGACGCCAACCCGACGCAGAAGCCGGCATGGTACCGCAACCTGCTTGCCGGGCAGGCGAAAGACCTCGATATCTGGGAAACCGAATACCTGCAGGTCCTGGACGGCGACAATCCGGTCGCCGAATATACCAGGGGCAGCCAGTTGACCCGATACCTGGGAAAGATGGACGAACCCTGGCGCAGCGAATTCGAATCGCGGTACCGGGCCCTGGTCGCCAAAGCCTATCCACCGGAATCCGACGGCAGGACGCTGTTTGCGTTCCGCCGCCTGTTCATCGTGGCATCCGCCTGAATTCAACTGGAGTACAAGACGTGAAACTTCTCGTTCTCGCCGCCGACGGCATCGGCCCCGAAATCACCGGCGCGACGGTCAAGGCCGTCGAGGCCCTGAATCACCGGTTCAACCTGGGGCTGGAACTCACCCATGCCGAAGCGGGGCTGGAAAGCTATGAAAAGAACGGTACCACCCTGACCGAAGCGGTTCAGGCGCAGGTGATGGCGAGCGACGGCGTCATCCTCGGGCCGACCGATTCGCTGGTCTACCCGCCGGAGTCGCAGGGCGGCATCACCCTGTCGCCCTGGTTCCGCAAGAACCTGGACCTGTACGCCAACATCCGCCCGTCGCGGGCGCGGCCGGGGGTGCCCTGCCTGGCGTCGGACATCGATCTCGTCATCGCGCGGGAGAACACCGAAGGCTTTTATGCCGACCGGTCGATGTTCCAGGGATCGGGCGAATTCATGCCGACCGAGGACATGGCGCTGGTCGTGCGCAAGATCACCCGCGCGGCATCGGAGCGCATCGCCGAATCCGCCTGCCGGCTGGCGATGACCCGGCGCAGGAAGCTGACCATCGTGCACAAGCGCAACGTCCTGAAACTGTCCGACGGGCTGTTCTACGACGTGGTGCGCGGTGTCGCGGCGGATTACCCGGAACTGGAAGTGGACGATGTCATCGTCGATGCCATGGCCGCGCTGCTGGTGCGCAAGCCCGCCGCGTTCGACGTGGTCGTCACCACCAACATGTTCGGCGACATCCTGTCGGATCTGGCCGCGGAACTGTCCGGCGGGCTGGGTCTCGGCCCGTCGATCAATGCCGGCAAGGACCGCGCCATCGCCCAGGCCGCCCACGGTTCCGCCCCGGACATTGCCGGCAAGAACAGCGCCAACCCGACCGCGCTGATGCTGTCGGCCGGCATGCTGCTGGCATGGCTCGGCGAACGGCGCGGCCGCGAAGACCTGAGCGAGGCCGCCCGGCGGCTCGACGAAGCAGTCGATGCGCAACTGGTCGACCCGGCCGGTCGGACCGTTGATCTTGGCGGGAAACTGGGTACGGATGCATTCGGCGCGGCAGTCGCTGCCAGGATCGCGGGGTGAGGCCGTTGACGAAAAACCCTGTCCAACGAAACGGTTAGATAAAATAATACACAAGTTATCCACAAGATGTTGTCCGTTAACCCATCGTTAACGCATTACCTAGTAAAAATGTCGCTGCGATACGTTGGCCCCGTAAACCATGCGGGGCCGCTCTTCCAGGACAGGACCGGAAAGCGGTGACAATGCCCGATTTACCCGATGGACACGGCAGAAAGCCGCGCAGAACGGTCACCCATCGCAGCCAGTCCGGCGTCTACTTCGGGTTTACCGAGTTTGGAATCGACGACCCGCTGCCGAACGCGGCCGGTATATACCTGCTGGTGACCGACACCCTGGGACCCGATCGCTGGCGGATCATCCTTGTCGGCGAAACCGGCAACTTCGCGGCCGGCATCGCGCCGGTCGCGGCCGCGTCCGAAGCGCGGCGCCGGGGCGCGAGCCGGGTGCTGCTGCATTTTTCGCCGCTGGGCGGTCGCGAGCGGCTGGCCGCCGCCCAGGATATCTGGATGGCGAATCGCGCGCCGCTGGTTTCCTGGACGCCGGAAACGAACCGCCGGACCGCGTAGAATACCGCCGCGACAAGCCGCCCGTTACCACTCAGCCGCCCTGTGTCTTGGGCAGCATCGTCCGCTCCGCAAAAACCCGCAGATCGCCATCCGCGCTGGCGCGCGCCGCGTCGCGCACCCGCCGCATCAGCGCGCCCGCCGCGGTCCGGTCCCAGAACCAGCCCTGCACCTCCTGGCTGGACCGCCTGCCCGGCTGCGCGGTTCCCGCTTCGGAATAATACGCCAGGATATCGGTGAACGCGTCCTTGAAGGCGAAGGCCGGGGCCCGGTCCGGCAGCGGATTGTCGGCGGGAGTCCCCTCCAGGAACGACGCCACATAACGCGCCGCCGCCTCGATCTCCAGCCCGCTGACGCCGACCATGGTCCGTTTGCGGCGGTCCAGCGACAGCTGGTACCAGGGCGACAGTTCGCCGATTTCCCGCAGCATGGCGGTGACCGGTCCCTCATCCGCGGCGGGCGGGGCGCCGAAACTGACCGGGCAGACCCAGCCGGTCATGTCCAAGGATTTCGGCCCCGGCGCATCCTCGTCGAAATCCGCCAGCACCACCGGCCCGTCCGGCGATTCGAGCAGCGCCAGCGCGGCGCGCAGCACGCGTTTCTGGAATGCCGGTTCGTCCGGCGCGCCGAGCGGCCGGCCAAGTTCGAACGGCACCCACAGCGCCCGCGGCGGGCGGATCTTTTCCGCATGGGGCCGCACCAGCGCGATGGCGGTCGTCGCCAGCCCCTCTTCCTCGAAGTAATGGGCAAGCGCGCTCACGGCGCGCGTGCAGTTGGGTCAGACGGGGGTCAGGATGACCGCGTCGACCCGGTCCGCCTTCATCATGCCGGCCAGTTCCCGGGCGCTCGCCTCCATCGGCGCCGTATCCGTCGCGCCCATGAAGGAATAGTGGAAATCCGCGACCGACCCGATTTCCCCCGCCGCCGCCATCTCCTTCAGCCGGTCGATGGGGTAGACGACGTTCACGTCGTCCTGGAAGCCGGTGCGGTCGAAATTCACCGAGACATGGTTCATCAGCACGTCGGCGGTATCCGCGTCGCCCGCGATCACCCGGTAATCCGCCGCGCCGCGCGTAAACAGCTTCTCGCCGCGCAGGCTCAACCCGGCGGAGGTGACGATCGCCACCCGCCGTTCCGCCAGCGGCGGCCCCGTAACCCAGGGCGTGGTGTCGAATTGCGGCAGCGGCAGGCGCCGCAGGTGTTCCTGTTCGGACTCGACGAGGTCTTCCATCCGGGCCATGTGCGGTATCCTTCGTTCCGTTCAGTGGGGTTGCGGCGAATTATGGCGCAAGCGGCTGTCCCGTCATAGCCGCCCACCGCCGTTGCGCCGGATCGTCCGGGAGCGCTACGCTGTCGCTCCCGGCATGTTAACAAAGGACGCACTCCCATGAAGGAAGCCGTTATCGTTTCCACCGCGCGCACGCCGATCGGCAGGGCCTATCGCGGCGCCTTCAACGATACCCACGGGGCGGAGCTTGGGGCGCATGCGGTGCGGCATGCAGTCGAGCGCGCCGGAATCGAGCCCGACGAGGTCGAGGACGTGCTGATGGGCTGCGCCATGCCGGAGGGCGCGACCGGGGGCAATATCGCGCGGCAGATCGCGATCCGCGCCGGGCTGCCGGAAACCACCTCGGGCGCCACGATCAACCGGTTCTGTTCGTCCGGCATGCAGACCATCGCCATGGCGGCGCAGCGGGTCATCGTCGACCATGTCCCCGTCATGGTCGCGGGCGGGCTGGAATCGGTCAGCCTGACCGTCAACGAACACCGCAACAGTTACCATGAGGAAAGCGACTGGATTCGCGCGCACAAGCCGGCGCTGTACGACAGCATGATCCAGACGGCGGAAACCGTGGCCCGGCGCTATGGCGTCAGCCGCGAGGCCCAGGACGAATATGCGCTGCAGAGCCAGCTGCGCACGGCGGCGGCGCAGCAGGCCGGGCGGTTCGACGACGAGATCGTGGCGATGACGACGCGCAAGGTCGTCACGGACCGGGAGACCGGCGAGACCCGGCCGGAAACCGTCACCCTGTCGCAGGACGAGGGCAACCGGCCGACGACTTCGCTGGACGGGCTGGCCGGGCTGAAACCGGTCATGGGCGACGACGCCTTCATCACCGCCGGCAATGCCAGCCAGTTGTCCGACGGCGCCTCGGCCACGGTCGTCATGGATGCGAAGCTGGCCGAGCAGCGCGGCCTCGAACCGCTGGGCTGGTTCCGGGGCCTCGCCGTCGCCGGCTGCGAACCGGACGAGATGGGCATCGGCCCGATCCATGCGGTGCCCCGGCTGCTGGAACGGCACGGGCTGAAAATGGACGATATCGACCTGTGGGAACTGAACGAGGCCTTCGCGGTGCAGGTCCTGTACTGCCGCGACTATCTCGGCATTCCCAACGAACTGCTGAACGTGAATGGCGGCGCGATATCCATCGGCCATCCTTTCGGCATGAGCGGCGCACGGATGGTCGGCCACGCGCTGATCGAGGGCAGGCGCCGCGGTGCGAAACGGGTTGTCTGCACCATGTGCATCGGCGGCGGCATGGGCGCGGCGGGGCTGTTCGAGGTGGCCTGACGGTATAGGGACGCTCGCCGCCCGCTACCGGCGCGGAATCGAAAACGGCGGCCCGAATATTCGGACCGCCGGAGCCAGCTTTCGACATGATGCTTCAAATACGAACGGACTGTCTCAGCCGCCCACCCCCGTCCCCTCAGGAACATCGTTGCATGGGAGCAGCAATTTTCGGGCCATATAGATACAGTATTGATTTATAACGATTAATCTATTATTTCCACATTTTCCGGTTCGCTTTTTGTAAAGTATTCCGACACTTTCCCGGTTCAAATTCCGGCCCCGGCGCCCGTTCCCGTCACAAAACGGCAACATTCCCAACGCACTGCATGGTATCGGGACCGGCAAACCGCAATCGTAAGAAATCCCGACAGACGTGATGCCGGTCACTGCGGCAACGCCATTTCCGGCGCATCCTCAATCATGAGACATCCTGATTGCGAGGTGTTGCCATGATACCGATAGATTTTCAGGAACTGAACCGGCGGTGCGAACAGGCTATCGGCCTGACGCACCGCGCCCGCCAGCTGGACAGCATCAGCGCGCGAAAAATGGGTGAAGTCGCCGCCCATCTGCTGAGGCAGGCCGTGCGCGACTTGCGCGTCTCGCGCCGGAACAAACGCCCCCGGCGTGTCGTTCTATGCCGTTAATCCGCCTTCACCGGTCACGGTGACCGGACACCCCTCGCTACGCAGAACAGAAGCGACACCATCTGCCGAAATTGGATTGAAACCCGGTCCGATACGCAACGTCACCGGCTTTCCCTTGACCATCGCCGTTTCGCCCGTTGCCTCTGTCGCGGCGACGCGCGTGGTCTGTGTGGTCGCGTCCTGGGCGACCGCTGGCGATTGCGGCGCAAGGGCCGCGCTTGCGGCCAGAACGCTGCCGAAGAACGCAGTACTTAATTTGCTCAGTGCCATTTTTCCGGCTCCCTCCCGGCAATGGGACCAAGTAATAGTCCCGCTTTATTGCCGGATTTCTGCATGTTTTACTGATGCTAAAGGGACCCGTTTGGTGAACATTAAAACCATCTTGGCAAGGGGACCCGCTGGCGCGTCCCCGTTGCATCCCCCCGGTCTTGGCGCAATATAGGCATCGAGCCTAATTGCGCCATCAAACCGTATCGCCGGTTCATCACTCGCATCCGTCTGGCCGGTGCACCTCCATTCAGGGGAGCCTCCGCGCTCCCCCGAAACCCCCATGGCCATCGTTGTCGCCGATGGACCTGCGACCAGGGCGTCTGCCGCCCATGGAACCCGCACCATGGTTTCGCCCCTGGAGACGACCGGGAGATTTCGCTCTCCCGGACCATCGACCAGAAGCCTGCGCCCCTGGACCCGCATACCCAATTGCGGAGAATGCTAGACATAATCCCCGCATATTTTGCGGAGAAATTTCTGGCGTTTTGCGGTGAAAATCGGATATAATCTCCGTAAGGAGTGCGGAGAATGCCGCCATATATCCATGAGATAAAAGAGTGGCCCGGCTTTCGGTGGGACGAGGTTTCGGTGTCCCATCGGCTCGCGCCGCTACGCCATCGGCAGGGGCGGTTGATCGGGCGCATGGAATCCCTGGGCTTCGATCTGCGCGCCGAAGCGGTGTTGGCCACCCTCACCGAAGATGTACTCAAATCCAGTGAGATCGAGGGCGAAATCCTCGACAGGGAACAAGTCCGCTCCTCGATTGCCCGGCGGCTAGGCATGGATATCGGCGCGTTGACTCCGGCCGAGCGGCACGTCGAAGGCATGGTCGAGATGATGCTCGACGCCACCCAGAAATACGATGAACCGCTGACCGATGAACGCCTGTTCGGCTGGCATGCCGCTTTGTTCCCCACAGGGCGCAGTGGCATGACCAGAATTATCGTCGGCGCATGGCGTGACGATAAAACCGGTCCGATGCAGGTGGTCTCCGGGCCGCTGGGGCGTGAGCGCGTTCACTTCGAAGCGCCCGCCGCGCCGCGTCTCAATGCGGAAATGTCGGCTTTCCTGAAATGGTTCAATGCCGGCCTGCCGCTCGACCCGGTCCTCAAGGCGGCGCTCGCGCATCTATGGTTCGTCACCATCCACCCCTTTGACGACGGCAACGGCCGCATCGCACGCGCCATTGCCGATATGGCGCTGGCACGTTCCGACCAAAGCCCGCAGCGCTTTTACAGCATGTCCGCGCAAATCCGCCTGGATCGGAATGCCTATTACAGCGTCCTGGAGGCCACGCAGCGGGGTAACCTCGACATCACCTTGTGGCTGAATTGGTTCCTGGGTTGTCTCGACCGGGCTATTGGCGGCGCGGAAGAAACCCTTGCAGGTGTTCTGCACAAGGCCCGGTTCTGGGAAACGCACAGGGAGCAGCCGCTCAACGAGCGCCAGCGCAACATCCTCAACCGGCTACTTGACGGGTTCGAGGGTAAGATGACTTCCTCGAAATGGGCGAAACTCACCAAGTCCTCGCCCGACACCGCGCTGCGCGATATCAACGACCTCATCGGCAAAGACATTCTCGCGCGCGACCCCGGCGGCGGGCGGAGCACCAGCTATTCGCTGAAGGCGGTACAGTGATGGGCCACTTCATACTTCAGCCCTTTGATCCCGGTGTCTTTGATATCGTCGTCTTCGATGAAGCTAGTCAGTGTGATATCGCTTCCGCATTGCCCCTGTTATATTGGACGGGTGAGCTTTGTCGTCGGGACCCAATTCGAAACCAGAGACTTTTTGAGCTCGGATACGATGTACTCCGATTCTGGGTTTATGAGGTGAGAGATGACCTCCCGTCGTGTCTTAAACGCATTGAAGCGTGGCTGGCCCGGTAACAATTCACGCTGTTCTGACGCCCGGAGATCGGTTGAGCGGACACCGTCTGCTATCGTTCGGGGCTCCGGTCGCGGCGCGACCGCGCCGGTTTCGCGGAATCCGCTCTGTCAGTCTGATCGACATTCCGTGCCGTGCTCGCCCTTCGACCCCGACGAATGGGCCGATCCGTTTCCGGCTGCTCCTGACGTTGTTTGGCTGCCTTGAAGAATGCGTCCCTGTGAGCCTCCAGCGCGGATTTCTCCATCGCGCCATAATGCCGAATATCGTCGTCCAGTTCATGGACGCGGCCTGTGTGCCGTTCCGTCAATGCCCCGCGCAGCCTCTGGAACTGCTACGGCGGCGGGGCTTTCGGCTTCCGCCTGCTGGCGGGCGCGGCGGAATCGTTGAACGGCTTCCGGCTCGACTGAAGGGGCAGGTCCATCATGGCTGCGGCCCTCCGAAATCGTTGTCGAGCTTATCTATATCCAAATGTTGAAGTTGTTCGTTCCAGTCTTCCAGTGTTTCCGGTAAGGTGTTCGAGGTTGCACCCTCTAGGCGCACCATTTCCGGCCATCGTATCTCAAATCAAACGGCAATCCGTGACGATGGGCCGCACCGTCGCCCGCGTCTTGCGTGGCTTCCATCGCTGTCGTTACAATACGCACGGTTTAATCATCCGCCGATGGCGGGTCACCGCGGTGGGCTTATTGCGAAAATTCTGTGGGAGGATGTCCGTGGCGGACGAAATCAGGATGCCGGTCGAGGCGGGTCATATCATGATGTTTGCGCGCTCGATAGGCGACGAAAACCCGATTTACAGCGATGCGGAATACGCGAAAGACAGCGAGGCGGGGCATATCCTGGCGCCGCCGACCTTTGCGCGCGCCGTCTACCAGTTCGACCCAGATTATCACCTGAGGTACCGCCCGAACGTGCCCTGGTTCGGTTCCGGCAAGAACCCGACCGGGCTGGACGGCCCCGCCCCCAGCACCGGCGGCCTGCATGCCGAAATGCATTTCGAGTATCACCAGCAGATGAAGCCCGGCGATGTCCTCACCGTCACCAGAAAGCCGGGCAAGACCTGGGAAAAGGAAAGCCGGCGGGCCGGAAAGCTGCTGTTCACGGAAACCATCCATGAATACCGCGACCGGAATGGCGAGCTTGTTGTTACCGCGCGTAGCGTCGGCGTAAAGACCGAACGCCCCGTCGAACAGAATTAAGGGGATCCCGGATGCCGTTAAGTGCAAGCAGGCTCAGCGTTGGCGACACCTATGAAGAGGTCGTCGTCGATGACCTGACGCGGACGCAGATCGTCATGTATGCCGGCGCTTCCGGCGACTACAACCCCCTGCACAGCGACGACCTGTACAGCCGTGAAGTCGCCGGATATCCCGGTGTGTTCGCTCATGGCATGCTGTCGATGGGCCTGACCGGCAAGATGCTGACCAATTATGTCGGCGACGGACGGCTGACGAAATTCGGCGTCCGCTTCACCAATCAGGTATGGCCCGGCGATACGCTGACATCGAAGGCGACGGTGCTGGAAGTCCGCGAGGAAGGAGGCGCGCATTATGCCGAACTCGCCCTCGAAACGGTCAACCAGGACGGCAAGACGGTTATCACCGGGTCGGCGACCGCGCGCGTGGACCCCTGACCCCTGCGGCCTCTCAGCTCCTGATCTCCGGCGCCGCCGATGTTGGCGTTATGCCCTGCGGCTTGCCGACGACGACCACCGTCAGTTTCTCCGGCGCCAGCAGCCGCTTCGCCACCCGCCGCACATCGTCCAGCGTGACCGCATCGATGATTTCCGCGCGCCGCTCGATATAGTCCTGGCCCAGTTTGTGGTACTGCATGGAAACCAGCAGCCGGGCGATGCTGCTGGTGCTGCTCAGCCGCAGCGGGAATGACCCGTTCAGAAACGTCTTGGCATTGGCCAGTTCCGATTCGCTCGGGCCTTCCTCATACATCCGCAGCCATTCGTCCCGAATGACGGACAGCGATGTCGCCACCCGGTCGTTTCGCGTCGCGACACCGCCGGAAATCAGCGCGCCGTGCCGCGTCGGGTTCAGATAGCTGTAAACGCTGTAGGCAAGGCCGCGCTTTTCACGCACCTCGTGATACAGCCGGGAGGCGAACCCGCCGCCGCCAAGCACGTAATTCATCACATAGGCGGCGTAATAGTCCGGATCGTCGCGCCGCAGGCCGGCCTGGCCGAACACGACGACGCTTTGCGGATTGTCCATTTCGACGACATAGGTTTCGCCGCCGGAAACGATCGCCGCGTCCGCCAACGGCGTCGGACGGGACGTCGCGGGCAATGCGCCAAAAATACTGTCCAGCATCGGTCCCAGCGCATCCACCGTGATATCGCCGACGACGCCAATAATCAGGTTGTCGCGCGCAAAGCGATTGGCAACGAAATCCTTCATGTCATCGATGGTGATGCCCGCAACCGATTCAACCGTCCCGCCGACGGGCCGCCCGTAGGGATGATCCGCAAATACGGCGCGCCGCCAGACCTTGCGGGCAATCGAATCCGGGTCGGTTGACTGCTGCTGCAGGCCCACGAGAATCTGTTGCCGGATCCGCGCGACGGCATCGGGATCGAAACGCGGCGCGGTCAGCGACAGGCGCAACAGGTCCGCGGCATCGTCCCGGTGCCGGTTCAGGGTCTTCAGGCTGCCCCGGAACGTTTCCAGCCCGGCCGAGAAGCTGATCCGGATCGACATGTCTTCCATCTTGCGCTGAAAGGCCTGGCTGTCCAGGTCGCCGGCGCCCTCGTCGATCAGGCTCGAGACCATTTCCGCCAGCCCCGCCTTGCCGTCCGGGTCGTGCGCCCCGCCAGTGCCGCTGAAGCTGAATTCAATCGCGGTTATGGGAACGCTATGGTCGCGGACGAGCCAGGCCTCGATACCGCCAGGGCTGACCACACGCTCCACCTCCACCGCCCGCGCGGGGTTTACGGCAAGCCAGAAAAGACCCAGTACGAGCCCACAGATCAAGCGCTTCGACATCATGATTTCCTCAACTCGTCGGTTCCGGCAACAACAGCGCCGTTACCGAGTGCTGGTCTTTCAGAACCGCTGCGATTGCCCGGTTAACCGCATCGACCGTTATCGCGCCGATCCGATCCGGCCAGGATTCCACATCCTCAATTGTCTGACCGATGGAAAGCGCTCCGCCGATCACGCGCGCCGGAGTCTGGAAGGAATCCAGCGCATATATGGCGGAATCCTGCAATTCCCTGACAGCGCGCTCGACTTCGTCTTCGGTGACGCCCTTGTCGATCAGCTTCTTGATTTCAGCGTCCATCGCCACCGCCGCAGCCCGGACATCGCCATTCTGCGGCGGCGAGATATAGAAGCCGAAGACGCCCGGTCCGCGCCCGTCGCCTTCATACCAGGCTCCGGCCGACACCGCGACCTTCTCCTCGACAACCAGCGTGCGGTACAGGCGGCTCGTCGCACCGCCGGCGAGGATTTCACTGAGCACCTGCAGCGCATCCGCATGTTCGGTCGCGCCATAAATCACGCCTGGCGCCATGAAACGCCGCGACCAGACCGGTTGCCGGACCCGGGGATGCTTCATTTCCACCCCCCGGTCGGCATTCAGCGGCGGCTCGCGCCATGCCACGCGTTCGGGCAATGGGCGAGCGGGAATAACACCATAATACTTTTCCGCCAGGGGCCGCACCATTTCGACCGTCACGTCGCCGGAAATGACGAGAACCGCGTTATTGGGCGCATACCAGGCCCGGTAAAAGGATATCAGGTCATCCCGCGTGAGACCCTCGATTTCGTGCTGCCAGCCGATAATCGGAAGCCGATAGGGATGATTCTGAAAAAATGCCGTATTCACCTGTTCCCGCAACAAGGCCGACGGTTCGTTGTCGGTGCGGCTGCGGCGCTCCTCGATCACGACCTGTCGCTCGGGCTCGATGATTTCATCGGTCAGGACCAGGTTCGTCATCCGGTCCGCCTCTATCTTCATCATCAGTTCCAGCCGGTCGACGGCGACAGACTGGTAGTATCCGGTATAGTCCTGTGAGGTGAACGCATTTTCCTGCCCGCCATTGCGGGCCACGATGGCGGAAAACTCACCGGGCTCCAGGGATTCCGTTCCCTTGAACATCAGGTGTTCAAGGTAATGCGCCAACCCCGACTTTCCCGGCGGTTCGTCCATGGCCCCGACCTTGTACCAGATCATGTGGGTCACCACGGGAACGCGGTGATTGCTTACCACGACAACCTGCATGCCATTGTCGAGCGTAAAGGATTCCGGACTGAATACGACCGCGCGTCCCGGCAGCGAAGCCGCCAGGGACAGAATGGCTGATAATGTGATTATTGCGGCAAGGCGCGCCATGGAACCTCCAATACGATACCAGTTGGATACCGTGACAGATGGGTCCTCGCCGTCCCTCTCTCAAGGTCGATGGAGAAAGATCACAGCGCTTTGATCGGCGGCAGGCCAGCCGGGGCTGGAGTACCTTCCCCCGGACCGTGGGCACCTGACCGTGGGATCGCCATGGACGATTCCAGCAAACCCGATCCGATCTAGAAAAGCAGACCGCCTTCCTTGCGTTTGATCGTCGGGGTCTTCCCCGCCGTGACGGGCTTGCCGAGGCTTTCGTTCTCGCGCAGCCGCTGCTTTTCGCGGGCCGGGTCGATCACGGCGTATTCCGACGTTCCCTTAACTTCTTTCCTGTCACGCCAGAAAAGCAGCTTGTCGACAAAACTTTCCTCGACATCGTTTACGGCGCCGGCCGTTTCGCTGTTGATAACCTGCCGGATCGAGGGATCGACTTCCAGCGCCCCTGTCCGGTTCAGCAAGGCGATTTCGCCGGCCGAACGACCGGCGGTGCGCTCCGCCCGGGCGATACGAATGTCCCGGCGGGTCTGGCGTTCGGGCGCCGAGGTGCCGCCGATCAGGCTGTTCTGTGCTGTTTGCCTTGCGTCTTCCTCCTGCGGACGCGGCGCGCCGGGCCGCGGCGGACGAAGACCGTAATCCGGCGGCAGGGCAAGCGGCGCCCGTTTTACGACCGCGAATTCATCCGGGGCGTTCTTTTCGAATCCGAGGATGTTGCCACCCTGGGCGCCGCCGCAACCGGACAGCAGGACCCCCGCGGTCAAAATCGTCATCATGGATATGGGGACTGTTTTTCGCATCGGTCCGAACCCTGTTCTACCGTAAAATGCCGTGGGCATATTACCTGGTTTTACTTTTACCCGCAAACAACCCGTCCAGAAGAATAAGAAATACCCCCACGCAAATCGCTGAATCGGCAACGTTGAAGGCTGGCCAGTGATAACCCATCGCGTGGAAATCCAGAAAATCGACCACAGCGCCATGCACCAGCCGGTCGACCGCATTGCCGATGGCGCCGCCCAGCACCAGACCGATGGCGGCGCCAAGGAAGCGCGTTTCCGCACGCCGCAGCCAGATGAGCAGCACGATCGAAATACCGAATGCCAGCACCGCCAGTACCGGCTGCGCCCAGGGAGAATCATTGCTCAACAACCCGAAACTGATGCCCCGATTGCCGACCAGCACAAGATTAAAGAACCCTGTAATTTCCACGACGCGCGGCGGCGACATCACCTGTGTCAGGATCAGCCATTTCGACGACTGGTCGAGAATGGCGACCAGCGCCGCCAGGCCGAGCCCGAGACGGATCATTCGGGAACCGCCTATTCCGCCGCCGCCCGCAACACCCGCACCGCATCCGCGCACCGGCCGCAGACTTCCGGCATTTCCGGGTCGGCGCCGACGTCGATCCGCACCTGCCAGCAGCGTTCGCATTTTACGCCATCCGCCGGCGCGACAACGACGCCGATACCAGGAATATCCGGCAGGCTGAAAGCGTGCGCCGGCGGCGCGCCCTCGACAATATGCAGCGCCGAGGTGATCGCGATTTCGGCCGCATCGACGCCGCTGAACGCCGCGACTTCCGCCGCGCCGGTATAGACGGTCGGCGTCGCCTGCAGGCTGGAACCGATGCGCTTTTCCGCCCGCTCGATTTCCAGCGCCCCCGTCACGGCCCGGCGGACCTGGCGGATCACCGCCCATTTCGCCGCCAGCGCATCGTCGCGCCAGTCGTCGGGAATGTCCGGGAATTGCCGCAGATGGACACTGTTATCCGGCGTGTCGCCGGTCCGGGCCAGCCATGCTTCTTCCGCCGTGAAGCACAGGATTGGCGCGAACCAGGCCGTCAGGCAGTTGAACACCTCGTCCAGCACCGTCAGCGTGGCCAACCGGGTCGGATCGTCCGGCCGGTCGCAATACAGGGAATCCTTGCGGATATCGAAGTAGAAGGCGGACAGGTCGACGGCGCAGAAATCATGCAGCTCGCGAAAAATCCGGTGGAAATCGTATTCCGAGGCGCATTGCCGCACCAGCGTATCGAGTTCCCGCAACCGGTGCAGCACCCAGCGTTCCAGTTCCGGCATATCGGCGACCGCAACCCGGTGCGCCGGGTCATAGGCCCGCAGATTTCCCAGCAGCCAGCGCAGGGTATTGCGCAGGCGGCGGTATGAATCGGTCAGCCGCTTGATGATCTCGGGGCCGATTTTCAGGTCTTCGGAATAATCGGAGGCAACCACCCACAGCCGCAGCGTTTCCGCCCCGAACTTGTCGTTGACCTCCTGCGGCACTACCACGTTGCCGAGCGATTTCGACATCTTGCGGCCGTCTTCGGCCATCACGAAACCATGCGTCAGCACCGCGTCATACGGCGCGCGGCCGCGCGTGCCGCAGGCCTCCAGCAGCGAGGAATGGAACCAGCCGCGATGCTGGTCCGAGCCTTCGAGGTAGAGCGACGCCGGCCAGCGCAGGTCATCCCGGTCCTCCAGCACGAAGCTGTGGGTCGATCCGGAATCGAACCAGACGTCGACGACGTCGGTCACCCGTTCGTAGTCATCGGCATTGTAGTCATTGCCGAGGAAGCGCTCGGGCGGGCTGGAGAACCAGGCATCGGCGCCTTCTTCCTCGAACGCCGCGGCGACCCGGTCGATGACGGCCTGATCGCGCAGCGGCTCGCCGCTCGCCCGGTTGACGAAGATCGGGATCGGCACGCCCCAGGCGCGCTGGCGCGAGATGCACCAGTCCGGGCGCTGCGCGATCATCGAATGCAGCCGGTTCTTGCCGCCTTCGGGATAGAATCTTGTGTCCTCGATCGCCTGCAGCGCCTTGTCCCGCAACCCGTTCGTTTCCATCGAAATAAACCACTGCGTGGTGTTGCGGAAGATCAGCGGCGCCTTCGACCGCCATGAATGCGGATAGCTGTGGCGCAGCGAGCCCTTGGCCAGCAGGGCGCCGGCTTCGATCAGCAGCCGGATCACGGCGCCGTTTGCATTACCGTCCTTCCCGTCATCCGTCAGAATCGCCGTCCCGCTCATCAGCGGGACTTCCGGAAAATACGTGCCGTCCTCGGCCACCGTGCGTGGCACTTCCAGCCCATAGCGCATGCCGAGGATATAATCGTCCGCGCCATGACCGGGGGCGATATGCACGAATCCGGTGCCGGTCTCGTCCGTCACGAAGTCCGCCAGCATGACCGGAATATCGAAGTCATAGCCCTGCCCGCGCCAGGGATGGGCGCAGAGGCTGCCTTCGATGGCGGCCCCCTTGACGCGGCCAAGTTCGCGATGACTGGTGATTTTCGCCTTTTCCGCCGTTTCTGCCAGCAGCGCCGAGGCAAGGACCAGCCGGTCACCCGGCCTTGCGAGGCTGTCGTCCGCCGTCTCCGTCACCTCGATCACGACATAGTCGAATTTTTCGTGGCAGGCGACGCCGCGATTGCCCGGAATGGTCCAGGGGGTCGTCGTCCAGATCACGATGTCCGCGCCGTCCAGCAACGGCGTTTTCGCCGAAACGACCGGGAAACGGACCCATATCGTCGGCGAACGATGGTCCATGTACTCGACTTCGGCCTCCGCCAGCGCCGTCCGCTCGACAATCGACCACATCACCGGTTTGGAGCCCTTGAACAAGCCCCCGTTCATCAGGAACTTGCCGATTTCCCGTGCGATCTGCGCCTCGGCACCGTAGGCCATGGTGGTATAGGGATTTTCCCAGTCGCCCAGTACGCCCAGCCGCTTGAATTCCGCGCGCTGGATTTCGATCCAGTGCGCGGCGAAATCGCGGCATTCCTTGCGGAACTCGGCAATCGGCACCTCGTCCTTGTCGAGGCCCTTCTCGCGGTAACCCTCCTCTATCTTCCATTCGATGGGCAGGCCGTGGCAGTCCCAGCCGGGTACGTAGTTCGCATCCTTGCCGCGCATCTGCTCGAACCGGTTGATCACATCCTTCAGGATCTTGTTCAGCGCATGTCCGATATGCAGGTGCCCGTTCGCATAGGGCGGGCCGTCATGCAGGACGAAGGGTTCGCGTCCCTTCGACTGCGCGCGCAGCTTTCCCCAAAGATCCATCGACTCCCACCGGGCCAGCAGTTCCGGCTCGCGCTGCGGCAATCCCGCCTTCATCGGAAAGTCGGTCTTCGGCAGGAAAACCGTATCCTTGTAATCCGCGCTCATTGCACGGGCTCCGTTCCTGTAAATATCAAATGGTTTCCGCCAGTTGACGGGCGCGCGATCCTATGCATGACACCGTCCGAGGTCAAGGCGCGCCGGCGGCCCGCACTTTAAGTATCCGCCGCGCCGTGGCGCTGTCTTCGGCGATCTGCTTCTGCAGGGCCTCAAGACTGTCGAACCTGTGGTCCGGCCGCAGGTATTCGATCAGCGCAACCCGCATGTTCCGGCCGTAAAGGTCGCCGTCGAAGTCAAACAGATTTACCTCCAGCAGCAACCCCTTGCCGTCCACGGTAGGCCGGTCGCCGAAATACGCGACGCCGTCGATCCATTCGGGCGCGCCATTGGGATCGATCGCCGCGCGCACCGCGTAAACGCCCAGCGCCGGATGCACATAGCCGCCGATATCGATATTCGCCGTCGGAAATCCCAGCGTGCGGCCGCGCTTTTCGCCATGCTGCACCGTGCCCTCAACCTCGAAAGGTCGGCCCAGCATCGCCGCGGCATGGGCCGGTTTGCCCGCAACGATATTTTCGCGGATATGGCTGGAGGAATAGGTTTCGCCGTCGGCGGAAGCGACCGGGGAAATGGACGTCACGCCGAATCCGTTCGGTTCCCCCATGACACGCAGCAGCGCCGCATCGCCGCCGCGCTGGCGGCCGAAGCGGAAATCGTGGCCGACCACGATATGCCTTGCATGCAGGCCATCGATCAGCACCTGCTGCACAAAATCTTCAGCCGCAATCTGCGAAAACGCCACGTCGAAATCCAGCACGACAAGGGCGTCCACGCCCAGCGCCGCGATCTGCCGCGCCTTGCTGCGCGCCGGCGTCAGGCGGAAGGGCGGATCGTGCGGCCGGAAAAAACTGCGCGGATGCGGTTCGAAGGTCAGCACAACCAGCGGTGCGCCCAGCCTGCCGGCGATTTCGGCGCCCTGGCCGATCACCGCCTGATGGCCGCGGTGGACGCCGTCAAAATTGCCCAGGACGACGACGCAATGCTGTACCGCCGCCGGGACGTCCTTGAAATGCCGCAGAATTTGCATGGCCCCTCCCTCGCGCTGCGCTGTGTAGCCGAATTGCCCCTGGAACAAAAGGGTCACGCGGACGCAGCGCGGCGGCCGGGCACGATCATGACCGCATGGCCGTCGATCACGACCGTCGCGCCGACCGTCGCCACCGTTTCCAGTGTAATCCGGCGGCTTTCGCGATTGATGTCCACCACGGTTGCCCGTGCCTGGACCGTATCGCCCGGCCGCACCGGAGCCCGGAAATTCATGTCCTGCTTGACGTAAATGCAGCCCGGCCCCGGCAGCTTCATGCCAAGGCATGTCGAAATCAGGCTGCCGGTCAGGAAACCGTGCGCAATCCGCCCCCTGAAGCGGGTTTCCTGCGCATATTCGTCATTGACGTGGATCGGGTTCATGTCGCCGGACGTGCCCGCGAACAGGACGATATCGGCCTCGGTGATCGTCTTGGCGAAAACCGCGGTCATGCCGACCGACAGTTCCTCGATATGGTATCCTTCCAGCGATTCGCTGATTCCGCCGCCATCCATCCCCTGATCCTCATCTGCCATGCCTGGCAGGGATTTAAAGCGATTCCGCCCGGCTGGCAAACAGGGCATGCTTGTGGCGCGGATGCAGGCTGATGCTATACTGCGGCATGCCCTTGCCGCGCGCCTTCAAAGCGGGTCCGCACGACCATCAGCACTGTATCGATACCGCCATCGATACGGCGGCGAAGCTATGCGCCGAACGGGGCATCCGGTTTACGAAAATCCGCCAGCGCGTATTGTCGCTGATCTGGGAAACCCATGAACCGATCGGCGCCTACGCGATCCTCGATGCCCTGAAACCCGAATATCCCCGCGCCGCCCCGCCGACCGTATACCGGGCGCTCGAATTCCTGATCGAAATCGGCCTGATCCACCGCATTGAATCCATGAACGCCTTTGTCGGCTGCATCCATCCGACCGAAAGCCATAGCGGACAGTTCCTGATCTGCGCGCGATGCAGCGCCGCCGTCGAGATGAACGACAGTGGAATCAACGATGCGGTGCGCCGGGGTGCGGAACAGATGGGCTTTCAGGCGCAGCGCCAGATGATCGAAGTCACCGGGCTGTGCCCCGACTGCCGCGGCGCCGCCAAAGGGTGAATCCATGAACGACACACAGATTCACGAAACGGCGGGCGAACGCCTGCCGGTATCCGTATTGACCGGGTTTCTCGGCAGCGGCAAGACGACTGTCCTGGCCCATCTGCTGCGCGACCCGGGCATGGCCGACACGGCAGTCGTCATCAATGAATTCGGCGAGGTCGGGCTCGATCACATGCTGGTCGAATCGTCCAGCGACGATATCACGGTGCTGTCCAGCGGCTGCCTGTGCTGCACGATCCGGGGTGACCTGATCGATACCCTGCGCAACCTGTTTCGCCGCCGGGTCAAGGGCGAGGTGCCGGCGTTCAGGCGGCTGGTCATCGAAACCACCGGCCTGGCCGATCCGGCGCCGATCCTGCACACGCTGATGACCGATCCGCTGCTGGCCGCGCGCTACCGACTGGACGGCGTCATCACCACGGTCGATGGCATGCACGGGCTGGACCAGTTCGACAAGCAGTTCGAAACGGTGAAACAGGCCGCCGTCGCGGACCGGCTGCTGATCACCAAAACCGACATGGCGGCGCCGGAAGGAATCGCGGCGCTGAAAGCGCGGCTGGCGTCCATCAATCCCGCGGCGGCGGTCCACGAGATCGCCCATGGCGCGGTCGACCCCGCCATGCTGTTCGGCGCCGGGCTGTACGACCCGGCAACCAAAAGCCCGAATGTGGCGCGGTGGCTGAACGAGGAGGCCTTTGCCCTGGCCGGGCAGCATGACGGACACGACCACGATCACCACCATCATCACGACGTCAACCGGCATGACGATCACATCCGCGCCTATTGCCTGACGGCGGATGAACCGATCTCCTGGGATTCCTTCACCGGCTGGATGGACGCCCTGATTTCGACCCATGGCGAGTCGCTGCTGCGCGTGAAGGGTATCCTGAATGTGATCGAATCCGACAAGCCAGTCGTCGTGCACGGGGTACAGCATATCTTCCACCCGCCGGCGACCCTGGACGCCTGGCCGGACGACGACCGCCGCAGCCGGGTGGTGATGATTACCCGCGACCTGAACCGCGAGCCGGTCGAACAGATGTTCCGCGCCTTCGTCGCAGACAAGGCCGCCGGATGATCGCCGACGATATTGTCGGCGCTAACCTGACCGCGCGGAACCGCGACTGGGCCGCCGAGGCCGTCAGCCGGATCGCCGCCGATTTCAACCGGTCCGCCGATACGCACCTGATCCGGCTTGACCTGCCGGGCCTGCCGGATTTGACCCTGTATCTCAAGGATGAATCCACCCACCCCACCGGCAGCCTGAAACACCGGCTGGCCCGCTCCCTGTTCCTGTACGGGCTGTGCAACGGCCATATCGGTCCCGATACGCCTGTCGTCGAATGTTCCTCCGGCAGCACGGCGATTTCCGAAGCCTATTTTGCGCAGCTTCTCGGCCTGCCCTTCATCGCCGTGCTGCCCAAAAGCACGGCCCGGCGGAAGATCGACCAGATCGAATTCTATGGCGGCGAATGCCGCAGGGTCGAACCGCGGGCGATCTACGACGAAGCGGAGGCGCTGGCGGCGCGGATCAACGGCCATTACATGGACCAGTTCACCCATGCGGAGCGCGCCACCGACTGGCGCGGCAACAACAATATCGCGGAAAGCCTGTTCGCGCAGATGGCGCAGGAATCCCATCCGGTGCCGGACTGGGTCGTCATGAGCGCCGGCACGGGCGGCACGTCGGCCACCATCGGCCGCTATATCCGTTATAACCCGGCGCTGGTGAAGAAAACCAAGCTCTGCGTCGTCGATCCGGAAAACTCCGTCTTCTACGATTTCTACAGGACGCGCGATGCCGGGTTGCGCAGCGGCAGCGGTTCGCGCATTGAAGGCATCGGCCGCCCCCGGGTCGAACCGTCCTTTCAGCCCGCCGTGATCGACCGGATGATGCGGGTGCCGGACGCGGCGAGCATTGCAACCCTGTACTGGCTGGAACGGATACTCGGCCGGAAATGCGGCGGATCGACCGGCACCAATGTTTTCGGCGCGCTTGCGGTATTGAACGAGATGCAGGAGCGCGGCCGACAGGGCAGCGTCGTCACGCTGATCTGCGATTCAGGCGAACGCTACCTCGACAGCTATTTCAACCCGGACTGGGTGGCGGCGCAGGGGCTGGATCCCGAGCCGTTCAGGGAACGGCTCGACAGTATCGCCCTTGCCCGGAGCGTATAAGGACGGTCTTACGGCTTGCTTGCCGCGTCGATCTGGTCGATGTCGGCCTTGTCCAGCGTCACGGTCGCGGCGCCCACCAACTCCGCAAACTGGTCCATATTGGTGGCGCTGGCGATTGGCGCGGTAACGCTCGGCCGCGCGATCAGCCAGGCCAGCGCAACCTGTCCCGGTTTGGCCTTGTGTTTGGCGGCCACCGCATCCAGCGCCTCAAGGACGCGGAAACCCTTCTCGTTGATGTATTTTTCAACCCGGGGCGCCCGGACCCGGCCCTTCATATCCTCGGTCGAGCGGTACTTGCCGGTGAGGAACCCGCTGGCCAGCGAATAGAAGCCGATGACGCCGACATTTTCCTTCAGGCACAGCGCTTCAAGTTCCCCTTCGAACGTGTCGCGTTCGACCAGGCTGTAGAGCGGCTGCAGGCTCTGATAGCGCGGCAGCCCGTCGCGCGTGCTGGCATCCAGCGACGCCTTGAGCCGGGCCGGGCTGAAATTGGACGCGCCGATTTCGCGCACCTTGCCCTGCTCGACCAGTTTCGCATAGGCGCCCAGCGTCTCCTCGACCGGCGTGTCCGGGTCGTCCTTGTGTGACTGGTAGAGGTCGATGTAATCGGTTTTCAGCCGGCGCAGGGAGGCGTCCACCGCCTGCGCAATGTATTTGGCCGACAGGCCGACCTTGCCGTCGCCCATATCCATGCCGAGCTTGGTGGCGAGGACGATCCTGTCGCGCCCGCCACGGCTTGCCAGCCATTTGCCGATAATGGTTTCGGATTCACCGCCGCTGTTGCCGTCGACCCAGCGCGAATACACATCCGCCGTGTCGATGAAGTTCAGACCGGCATCGACGCAGGCGTCCAGCAGTTTGAACGAGGTCGCCTCATCCGCCGTCCAGCCGAATACATTGCCGCCGAAACAGATCGGCGACACGGTTAGCGACGAATTCCCCAGTTTGCGATATTCCATATTCTTTCCTTCCCTGCCGGGTGATTTCCGGCGTTCTTTCTTAGCCGTTCACGGGCTTGACTTGGCGGCAGGCGCCACAGGCGATTTCAGCAAGCCATGATCCGGTCTAGGCGGCGCCGAGGATTCCCGGTACCAGATAGCCGGATGTTTCGCCCTGGACGGTCGTCCGCGTCATGTGGCGCGGTTGCTTCGGATCGAAATCCGCCAGCGCGACATGCATCGTGGTCCGGTTGTCCCAGCCGATGAAATCGCCCGGCAGCCAGGAATGACGGTAGACGTTTTCCGGCCGGGTCGCATGATCGCAGAAATATTTAATCAGCGGCAGGCTTTCCGCCCGCGTCATGCCATCGAAATGCGATACCCGCTCGCTGACATACAGCGCCTTCACGCCGCTGTCCGGATGAACCCGAACCGCCGGATGCGCGATCGGCGGGTTGAGGCGCAACTGTTCCTTGACATATTCCGGCGTGCGTTCGGCAAGCCCCGCGACCAGACTGAAATCATAGACCGAGTGCAACCCCTCGACGACCTGCTTCATCTTGTCCGACAACTCGTCATAGGCGCGCGCCATATTGCAGAACATGGTGTTGCCGCCTACTTCGGGCATTTCCAGGCAATACAGCATCGACGCCGCGGCCGGCCGCCCCGTATAGGCATAGTCCGAATGCCAGTTCCGGCCGGTATTGCGGGTATCGGATGGCTTGCCGTCCCGTTCCCTGTTGGTAATGACCATGACTTCATGCTGTTCGCTGTGCCGCGAAAACGGCGTCGCGTCATGCGGATCCAGGCTGCCGAAACGGCTGGAAAACGCAACCTGCTGCGCCGGCGTCCAGTCGACGCCGCGAAACAGGATGATGTGGTACTGGTTCCAGATCGACCGGATCGCATCGATCTGCGCGTCGGAAACCGCCCCGGTAATGTCGATTCCGCTAATCTCCGCGCCCAGCGCGTTCGACAGCGGCCGCACCGTCAATCCTGTATTCGTCACATATGGCATACCCAGCCTCCCGACAAAGCGTTTAACCTCGGGCCAATCATTCGCGATCGCACGGGTTTGTGCAAGTCGTGGCGCTCCCGCCAGACAATGTCGCGTTGCCGCGGCTAAAAATATCGAAGGCCAGTCACGCGAGCTTGGGACCCCGGCCTATTGACACTTTTTTGACGTTTTATTGTCACTTTCTTTTGATCTGTGAAGGATTATGAAAGATTGAAGGGTCTCTCATACGGATAACAGGCCGTATGGATAACAGATGGCTATCAACAAGATAGTCTACAAGGGCGGGATTCAATTCCACGTATAACGTTATCAGGTGGAAAACTGCTAGTAAGGGGGGGTAACAAGGTGCTTTTTCCCGAGACAACTTTCAGGATGCCCGCCGCAGTGTGCGCGGGAATAACTCGAAAAATCAACGATTCGTTTCGCATGACGGTTGACGGAAAACCTGCCACCCGGGGAATGCCACTCGAAAGTGAGTTGCGATATTATTACAACTTCTATTTTGCCCATCACAGCATTACTTTTGGCGCTTTCCTTTCGGAACTTTCCCGGGAACTATCCGGGGTTTTTCCGGGCCTGGACCTGACGCTGGGATGGGCACGCGAATGCGATGAAGCCGGCAGGATCAGCGTTGCGCGCAATTATATGCAGAAGCTTCGATCCTACGTTCAGCAGGGAAGTTATTTCCGGACCAGTTTTTGGGATACCCTCTGGAAACTGACTGAAGTTTCCATAAAGACTTTCGGGATAAATCTCCGCGAGATCGGAACGACGTCATCCGAACTCATATCCTTGACTTACCGGTATTTCCTGAAGGAATCCAGCGATCGCGTGCAGGTTCTGAGAAAAGTCGAGAAACGACCTGATTCGGCCAATGCCCAAAAAGCGTTTCTTGTCGTCGACGGCATACTAAATGGTATTCCTATACCGCCCAACGAATTTTGCCGGAATAGCCGCATCCATTATTCACGCGGCAGCGGATATGAGATGTACCGTAAAATGGCGGAAGGGACCATAATTCCACCGTGGAAAATCGATTGGTCAACAACTGAACACCTCGCATGCCGGGCAAACATATTTCCAGCAGGGGTACCCGATAACGTGCCGGAAACCGGCAAATCGGACCCCACGGCGCCTGCGACAATTGAACCAACCGGTCCGATCCGCACCATATCGGCGAGACCGGAAAAATTAGCGGCCCGGATCCCAGAAACAATTGAAGTGCGCAGAAACCGCGGCACCGGTTATAGGGAGGCATGGAGCATGCCGATATTCCTGGGTGCGGCCCCTGCTTAAGGTGGCACATTCCATTAAAAATATTGTATCTTCAATAAGATAAAAAGGATTCATATACCTGTTGAATCGTCAGGGGCGGTCCAATTAATCCGCCATCTGATTTAGTTCCCTTCCGCCGTTTTCGGCGCGGCCTCCGGGTTCCACTGGCCGCGGCGCATATGGGAAACGGTGACCCGCTTGAACAACCCGCCCTTGCGGAAGGGTTCGTTCTCCGAGAAACGGTCCGCCGCCTCGCGGCTGTCCACATTGATGATCAGGACGCTGCCGGTGCGGGTCTTGCCGTCATCGGCCAGCATGGCGCCGCCCAGCACCAGGATATCCTCGTGCGCGTCCAGGTATTCGAAATGCGCCGGGCGCAGCGTTGCGCGCAGTTCCGCCGCGCCGGGCCGGTCTTCCTGATATATAATGTATAACATTGCTGTTCTCGCTCTGATATTCTTGTGGAGTCCCGCTTATCGATAGCGCCGCGCGCCGCAACGGGACAGATAATTGACGGGCGGTGTGGCTCCTTAATCTCGCAGGGCGAAAAGCGCCTCGATCTCGACCGTGACATTGTGCGGCATCGCCGAAACGCCGACGGCGGTGCGGGTATGGCGCCCCGCATCGCCAAACGCCTCGATCATCAGGTTCGACGCGCCGTTGACCGCCTGCGCGACTTCGGTGAAGCCGTCCGCCACGGCAACGAACCCCCGCAGGTTCAGGACCCGTTCGATCCGCCCCAGGTCGCCGTCCAGCGCCCGCCGCGCCTGCGCCAGCACGTTCAGCGCCGACAGACGCGCCGCCGCCGTGGCTTCGTCCAGTGTCCGTTCCGCGCCTGCCCTGCCCCGGTAGCGTATCTCGCCGTTCCAGACCGGCAACTGCCCGGAAACCCGAAGGCTGCCGCGGTGGATCAGCACCGTTTCGATATTGGCGGCCTTCGTCACGGCCGGTTCCGGCAGTTCAATGCCCAGCCTGGCCAGCCGCTGCACAATCGTTTCCGCCATCGCTTTATCCCTGTCTGTCCATCGCCCAGGTCACGGTGTGAACCCTATACCGGACACATGGCGGGGAAAAGGACCGCGCGCCGTAACACTTGACGCTCGAAAATTTAAAACAACCGACCGTTGACAGCATAGGGACAAGTGCCGATACTCCGCGCCTTTCGGAAATTGGCCGCCTGAATTCAGGCAATTAAGGAGACTAGCGATGGCAGCGGTGATGTCGACCTATGGTCGTTACGACCTCGCGTTTGAACGGGGCGAAGGTCCCTATCTATACGCGACGGACGGCCGCCGATTCCTCGATTTCGGCACCGGCATCGCGGTGACCTCGCTGGGCCATTGCCATCCCCATCTGGTGAAGGCGCTGCAGGCGCAGGTGGCGACGCTGTGGCATTGTTCGAACCTTTATACCATTCCGGGCCAGGTCAAGCTGGCCGAACGGCTGGCGGCGAACAGTTTCGGCGATGCCGTGTTCTTCTGCAATTCCGGGCTGGAAGCAATGGAAGCAGCGATCAAGCTGTGCCGGCGCTATCATTTCCAGAAGGGCGACGCCAAGCGCTGGCGCACGCTGACCGTCGAAGGCGCCTTCCACGGGCGGTCGCTGGCGACTATCGCGGCGGCCAAGAATCCGAAGCATCTGGAAGGTTTCGGCAAGCCGGTCGATGGATTCGATCAGGTGCCCTTTGGCAACCTGAACGCATTGCGGGCGGCGATCACCGAGGAAACGGCATGCATCGCCTTCGAACCGGTGCAGGGCGAAGCAGGCATATTCCCGGCGCCGCTCGACTATCTGCGCGAGTTGCGCACGATCGCCGACGAATTCGGCATCCTGCTGCTGCTGGACGAGGTGCAGTCCGGCATGGGCCGGACCGGCAAGCTGTTCGCGCATCAGTGGGCGGGGATCACGCCGGATGTCATGGCGCTGGCCAAGGGTCTTGGCGGCGGTTTCCCGATTGGCGCCATCGTCGCCACGGAAGAAGCGGCCAAGGGCCTGACGCCCGGCACCCATGGCAGCACCTTCGGCGGCAACCCGCTTGCCTCGGCGGCAGCGAATGCGGTGCTCGACGTGATGCTGGAAGACGGTTTCATGGACGGCGTCGACAGGAAGGCGCGCAAGTTCTGGAACGACCTCAAGCAGGTCACCGGCCGCTATCCGAATGTGTATGAAAGCATTCGCGGCGCCGGGTTGATGATCGGCATCAAGTGCAAGGCGCCGGCGGGCGAGGTTATCGGCAAGTTCCACGCCGCCGGGCTGCTGCCCGTGCCGGCCGGCGACAACGTCGTGCGCTTCCTGCCGCCGCTGATCGCCGAAGAGAGCCACTTTGCGGAGGCGCTGGAAGTCGTCGATTCCGTCGGCAGGAACTGGGGCTCCGGCGGTGCCTGAACTTCGCCACTTTCTCGACCTCGCCCCGTTCGACGAGGCCACGCTGCGGGAGATGTTCGCCCTCGGCAAGGCCTTCAAGGACGGGTCGGCGTCGAACATGCGGCCCCTTGAGGGCAAGTTTCTCGCCATGGTCTTCGAGAAGCCCTCAACCCGCACCCGTGTCAGCTTCGATGTCGGCATGCGGCAACTCGGCGGGGAAACCATCCAGCTGACGCAGGCCGACACGCAGATCGGCAATGGCGAGACCGTGGCGGACACCGCACGGGTATTGTCGCGCTTTGTCGACATCATCATGATGCGCACGACCTCCCCGGACAAACTGGCGGAAATGGCGGAATACGCGACCGTTCCCGTTATCAACGGGCTGACCGACACGACCCATCCCTGCCAGTTGATGGCCGATGTCATGACCTTCGAGGAACATCGCGGCGCGATCCGCGATGCGGTCATCGCATGGAGCGGCGACGGCAACAATGTCGCGCGCAGCTGGATCCAGGCGGCTGTACGGTTCGATTTCGAACTCCGCCTCGCCTGCCCGCCCGAACTCTCGCCGGCCCCGGAAGCGCTGGCCTGGGCGAAGGCCGAGGGCGGCCGCGTCACGGTCACCGCCGATCCGGAAAAAGCGGTGGCTGGAGCCAATTGCATCGTCACGGATACCTGGGTGTCGATGAACGATACCGCCTCGGAATCGCGCCACAACATGCTGCGCGCCTTTCAGGTGAACGAGCGCCTGATGGCGCGCGCCAACGACGATGCGATCTTCATGCACTGCCTGCCGGCCCATCGCGGCGAGGAGGTGACCGAAGGCGTTATCGACGGGCCGCAATCCGTCATATGGGACGAAGCCGAAAATCGCCTCCATGCCCAGAAAGGCATCCTCGCCTGGTGTCTGTCGTAAACGTGAACGTACCGGCTGACGACCTCATCCAGCCGTTCATCATTGAATCGAGCGGCCTGCACGGGCGCCTGGTCCGGCTTGGCCCGGCGCTGGATACGGCGCTGCGGGCGCATGACTATCCGGCCCCGGCGGCGGCCCTGCTGGGCGAAGCAATGGCGTTGGTTGCCGGGCTGTCCGGCGGGCTGAAATTCGATGGCACCTTCAGTCTCCAGGCGCGCGGCGACGGACCGGTGAGCATGCTGGTCGCCGACGTTACGACCGACGGCGCGATCCGTGGATACGCCGATATAAAGGGCGATATCCCGGACGGCGCGCCCTCCATCGCGCGGTTGCTGGGCGCCGGCATTATGGCGTTCACGGTCGACCAGGGGCTCGATATGGAGAAGTATCAGGGCATCGTCGAAATCCAGGGCGCCACCCTGACGGATTGCGTGCATCATTATTTCCAGCAATCGAGCCAGTTCGCCGCCGGTGTCCGGCTGGCCTGTCAACGCACAGCTGCCGGCGCATGGCGCGGCGGCGCGCTGCTGCTGCAACGCCTGCCGGAAGACGAAGATCTGGCGGAACGCGAACGCATGGAGGACGCCTGGCGCACCGCGATGGTGCTGATGGGCAGTTGCCGAGACGACGAATTGTGCAATGCGGCGCTCGACGCGCACGCGCTGCTGTACCGCCTGTTTCACGAAGACGGGGTCCGGGTATTCCCGCACAAGCCGCTGGAATTCGCATGCAAATGCTCCACCGAACGCATGAAGGCCGTCGTGGCGATGCTGACGGAAGAGGAGGTCGAAGAGATGACGGTCAACGGCAGGATCGTCGTGACCTGCCAGTTCTGTAATGCTGAACGGGTGTTCGATCCCGAGACGCGTGAACTATGCCTGCCATCTTGAACCCCCGCGTATAAGCCCGCATATTCCGTATATTCCCCTCCCTGGCAGCCGAACGGATCATGAAACGATGCTTTTTCGCGGAACCTTCGCCGTCCTTGCCGTAGCGCTGATTGCCCTGACGGGCTGTAGCACGCCGGGTGCGCAAAAGCAGTTTCCGGAACTCACATTTAACCATCTGCCGCCGATCCGGCTGGACGTTGCCCGCATCGAATACGCGCCCCGCTACCTTGCCCCGGTAAACGGCCCGAATATCGGCCATGAATTCCCGACGCCGCCCATCGTCGCGGCGGAACGGTGGATCGCCGACCGACTGGTTGCCGCCGGAACCCGCGGCACCGCTGTTGTGACCATTCGGGAGGCCACCGCCACGGAAACACGTCTGCCGCTGAAGAAAGGCGTTACCGGCGCCTTCACGACGGATCAGGAATGGCGTTACGATGCGCAGGTCGAAATTGCCATCGAGGTTTCGGATCCGGACAGCCAGCGTTCGGCGCGCGCCAATGCCGGCGCAAGACAGAGCCGGACGGTCGGCGAGGACGCCAGCTTGGCAGACCGCGAAAAAATCTGGTTCGATCTCGTCGAACGATTAATGAACCGCTTCGACAGAACCTTTGAGGCACAGATTCGAAAGGACCTGGCCGCCTTCATCAAGTAGACATCCCGCGCCGGAGAGACCCGCCATGACGATTCAGGAAACCATCACACAGAAGATTGCCGCATCGCTGACCCCCGCGCATCTGGAAGTGATCAACGAAAGCCACATGCATAACGTGCCGCCAGGTTCGGAATCCCATTTCAAGCTGGTCGTCGTCGCCAGCACCTTCGATGGCATGCCCCGTGTCCGCCGCCACCAACAGGTCAATGGCATCCTGGAGGCGGAACTGAAGGGCGGCGTGCATGCGCTGTCCATGCAGACGCTGACCCCCGAGGAATGGGCGGCGCGCGGCGGCGCAATCCTGGAGTCGCCCCTGTGCCTTGGCGGAGGACAACGCGGCAAAGGCTGACATCTCCGTCGCAACCGTACTGACATAAAAAAAACGGCGGCCCCGCGGGACCGCCGTTTCGTTTTATACCGGTATCCGCCGGTCAGGCCGGTTCGATCTTCGGTTTGATGAGCATCCCGTCGGCAGGGTCGAGCGCCCAGCCTTTCTGATGCGTCCGCCACAGCATCCACAGGCCGAGCGCCACCATTAACGAGCCGATACCCATCCGAACGGGACTGCCCATCATGAACAGGGGAATCGACTGGATCATCACCATCGCCGGCATGAAACCCAGCGTCCAGGTCTGCTTGCCGCGATGCTTCTGGTACCACGGGAACGCGATCGAGAACACCGACAGCAGGACGAAGAACAGCGACCAGGGCTGGGTGAAGAACAGTGACACATCCTCGCTGATCGTCCAGGCCCGGTTCAGGTTCAGTTCCGCAAGGTCACCCAGCACCACCCCCAGCACCACCGGCGCCAGCGGGAAGTTGAACTTCTTCATCAGGAAGCCCAGCAGGCCGAACCAGAACAGCGTCCACATGTCGAAGCTGCTGTTGTTCAGCGCGAAGGTCCCCACCGCGCAGTACACCAGGATCACCGCCGCCATCGTGTACATCGGCACCCGCGTGATATACAGGAACGCCTTCAGCGCCCCCGTCTGCATCGCGATCATCATGAAATGCGCGAGGAAGAACGCGGTGAAGATGCCGTAGGCCAGGACCGGCTGTTCGGTGATGAACAGCGGGCTCGGCACAACGTTGTGGATCAGCAGCGCCCCCAGCATGATCGCGCACAGCGCCGATCCCGGAATGCCCAGCGCCATCATCGTCGTCAGCGCACCGCCGGCCGTGGCGTTGTTCGCCGCCTCCGGCGCGATGATGCCGTCGAGGTCGCCCGTACCGAAGGTTTCCGGATGCTTGGAAGCCTTCTTCGCCTGATCGTAGGCGAGGATGTTGGAAATCGAACTGCCCGCCGCCGGCAGCACGCCGACGAACACGCCGATCCCCGACGACCGCAACAGGTTGGGCCAGCTTCGCATGATGGTCTTGATGGCGTTCCAGTGCTCGATCTTGATACTGACACTGTCCACTTTGGCCATCAGCGGCGCCCGCGCCACCTTCGTATCCTCGATATCGCCGAGCAACTGGCTGAAGGCGAACAGGCCGATCAGCACCGGCAGATAGGCGAACCCGCCGGACAATGCCTCAAACCCGAAATGCAGCCGGTCGATGGCGTTGATTTCCTCCGCCCCCAGCGCCGCGAACAGCAGCCCGAACGAGCCCGCGATCAACCCCTTGATCATGTTTTCGCCGGCCAGGCTTGCCGTGATGGTCAGCGCGAAGATGATCAGCGAAAACAGCGCCCAGGGCTCGAACTCAAGCCCGATCACCGCGATGCCGGGCGCCAGCGTCGCCAGCACCACGGCGCCGATCAGACCGCCGAAGAACGACGACCACACGCCAAGCCCGAGCGCCAGCCCGGCCTTGCCCTGACGCACCGCCGGGAAGCCGTCGAAGGTGGTTGCGATGGAGGCCGGCGTACCAGGTATCCCCATCAGCATGCCCGAGATCAGGCCGCCCGACAGACCGCCGACATAAATACCCAGCATCGTCGACAGCCCGTTGACCGGCGGCATGCCGAAAGTGAAGGGCAGCGACAGCACCACCGCCATCGTCACCGTGAAACCGGGAATGGCGCCGGCGATGATTCCGAAGAACACGCCGATCAGCATCAGGCCCAGATTGTGCAACTGGAAGACCTGCTCCGCGGCAAGGCCTATGTTTTCTATTAACATTTCTTTTGCGTTCCTTTGAGGCCGCGAAGGGTCAGTAGACGCGAATCAGTTCGCCCTCGGGCAGGTAGACCCGAAGAACGTAAGTGAACAATGCCCAGACGACGCCGACGGAAACCACCGAGATAACAACGTGCATCGCGAGCGCCCGCGGCGTCCGCTCGCCGATCGCCGTCAGCAGCGCGAATGTCACCAGGACGCCGGCGATCAGCATGCCGAGGTAATCGAGCACCAGCAGGAACACGAAGAATATGGCGAAACAGTAGATCGGGTTGCGGTATTTGACAAACCATGCGCCGAGGCTGAACGGTTCCCCCTTTTCCGCCGCGCCGCGCCGCAGCGACTGTATGAGATAGACAACGCAGAGGATGAAAAGCGGCACCAGGATGACCCGGGGCCAGAGCTTCGGCCCCATGCTGCCGTAGCCGGGGTCGACGATGTTGAACGATTCCCAGAAATAGGCACAGGTGACCGCAAGCAGCACCAGCGCAATGACGACATCCCTGTTCAGCGAGCGCATTTGCTAAATTCTCTCCCAAATTCGGCTTCCCCTTCCGGGTTCACGCCGATAGTCGCACGAAACCACCAAAAACGGCCCGCCTCGGATATCTCCGGGACGGGCCGATTACGCTTCAGGTCAGATAGATTTAGCTGCCCTGCCTGTACACTCCCACCTTCTTTGCGATGCGGGTCCATTCCTCGTTGGTGTCTTTCCACCACTTGATGTATTCGTCCTGACGCTTGACGAACATATAGCTCCCCATCCTTTCGACCGTCTCGACGACCTTCTTGTCCTGCGTCGCCTTTTCGAACATGTCACCGTAGTAATCGATGACTTCTTGCGGCGTGCCCTTCGGAACCATGATGCCTCGGGTTGAAGCGATTTCCAGCGGGTAGCCCTGTTCCGTGGCGGTCGGCACATCCGGCAGCCGTGGCGACCGCTCGGGTGTATTGATCCCAAGGATCTTCAGCGCGCCTGACTCCACATGCTTCGTGCCGGTCGATTCCGACACCTGGGCGAAATGAACCGTGCCCGCAAGCAGCGCCTTCATCCGGTCCGCAGTACCGTCATAGGACACGACCTTCATGTCGGGGAGACCAAGCGCATCCTGGACCAGCAGCAACGAAAAATGGCTGGTCGAACCGAGCGTCCCGGCAGCAAGAAGCTTGCCCGGGTTGGCCTTTGTCCATTCCACCATTTCCTTGTAGTTGCTGAACGGCGTCTTCGGCGACGCGCCCATCAGCGACGGGGTCTTGGTCAGCGAAATTACAGGCACCAGCGAGTCCCAGCTGTGTTCGGTCCGCCCCGTAAGGTTGGTCGCCAGGACATGCTCGTGGATCGAAAACAGGGTGCAGCCATCCGGCTTCGCATCCATCGCCGCCTTCCAGCCCTTCATGCCGCCCTGGCCGGTGATGGTCACGACCTGCAGTTCGGGCTTGCCGCCGAGGCGGTTGTAGCCTTCCAGCACGACGCGCTTCAGGATATCAGACTCGCCGCCCGCACCCCATGGCACGATCACGCGCGCGGTGCTGCAGGGTATTTCCACGGCGGTGGCGGCCTGGGCGGAAAGGCCCATCGCCAATCCAGCCGCCAGGATGGCGGTTGTACGCATAGTCCGTTTCATTTCTTGTTTTCTCCTATTCCGGTTTCTTTTAGCGTTTCTCTCAGCCTGGAGCAGATGGTTGGGCCGTCCAGCACATTGAGAGCCTGCCGGTCTCCCCCCAGGGAGAATATCCGACCTGTAAAATTAATCTGCCTTTTACGAAAGTTTGCTTGGGGTAGGAACATTGGAGCCTATTTGCGCCCCGTGTCAACAGAAACCAATTTTCTTCCTGGTATTGTTTTTTTGCAGCGCCGGCATGCGCCGCCGCATTGAAACAGCTCCGGAAGCAGCAACTTTCCCGTCATAAAAAAACGGCGGCCCCGCGGGACCGCCCAGACCGCTGACAAACCCCTCGCCTTTGGTGAGGGGTTTGTGATTCAATGCGGG
>JBBDQU010000009.1 GCA_040905865.1 Alphaproteobacteria bacterium | reverse complement strand
CATACAAGATATTGAACCCAGGACATTCACTTACACAATATATCTGACACTCTCGTTTCCAATTCTCGAATCCGCTCCTGCAAATACTCTACTTTCCTCTGCCGCAATATGCGTTCCGCCGCCGCCCATGCACAAGCCGCCCCAGCCAACGTAAGACTAAAAACAAACTTCAAATCCGCGAGCACAGAAAGCACCATATCAACAACTATATTGGTGCTCTTCCCCGCCAATTCACCCACCGCACTGCCAATCACCCAAACCATACCAAACGCCATGCCACATTTAACAACCGTTCGGGCTGTCCGCCAGCGCTCATCTATCCGCTGCCTTTCCAGCCTTTCCCTTGCCGACTTGCTTAATGTTTCTTCGGCCATGTCCCACCCCACGTTTTGTGGAGGAAACCCTATCGTTGTGAGCACCCGTTAGCAACAACCCCGCCAACGCGTCCTCGAACTCCAACGGGGCCAAGTATATCGGCCTTTCAGCCGACGTTTTGGAGTCGATACCACTAGATTTCGGGACTTTATGCCCGCTTTCCATAGAACTTGTGTTTTGTTCTCGGTTTGTTTTCGTTGACATTTAGGCCGACTTCATGCGGATTCAAGGTCTGGCCCGAATCATGAACAAGTGGTCGGGTCAGTGGCTGGGGCACCCCGGCCCGTTAGTTTTGTGGCTGGCGGGCCGGGGAGACCCTGAGTTGGCGGGGTGTGGCGAAACTGGTAACCGCGCCCAACTAGGAATTGGGTCCTTTTAGGATTGCGGGTTCGAATTCCGTCACCCCCCACCACTCATCACATAAAACTGTGATACGCATTTATGCATATACGTTCAGAGAATATTTTTCCACCGTTTTCCGATACGGATCGTAACGTCGCCTATACTCCCGCACGGCGGCGCATATTTTCGGGCGGCGGCGTGGAGATCGGGCATTTGTAACCGCCCGGCCGGTTAAACCCGAACCTCGCTCACATGCAGGGCGGCGCTGGACAGATAGGCGTGGCCGCTGACCTTGGCGTAAAAGCGCCGGTCGGCGGTGACCATCGGACGCTGTTCCTGCAGGGCGAGGGCGAGGTAGAAGCAGTCATGGGCGGGATGGTTGAGGTCGATGGCCAGCCGGGCTGCGGCGGGGGCGAGCTGGCGCATGGGGGCGGGAATCGCGATGGGCGCCTCCAGCAACAGGTCCAGCGCATCGCGCAGGGAATCCCGTCCGAAATCGCCGCGCCGCGCCATGGCCCACAGGGCGTTGGCGGTTTCCGCAAAGATCAGTTCCGGCGCGCAGAGCACCTGATTGCCATCTAGTAGCGCCGCCGCCTGGTCGGAATACGGTTCAGAGACGACCCATTTCACCGCGACGCTGGCGTCGATGACATAGCCGCTCATTGGGTTGTGTCGCGATTCCGGTCGCGCCGGATCAGGTCCGTGCTGTCCACGCCGGATTTCAGCCGCCCGCGCATCGCCGCCGCGCGCCGGGCGAAACTGTCGCGGGCCCCGGCTGTTTCCAGCAGCGATTCCCGCAGGATATCCCGGTGTTCGGCCTCGGCGGATTGCCCGTGTTCCACCGCGCGCTTTTTCAGCGCCCGGACGATCTGGTCATCCACATTGCGGACAGTAAGTTGCCCCATGGTCTGCCTTCATCGATATGCCTTCAATGAAGGCAATATAGCACAGCCTGTTGAAATCGCAAGCCGAACAGGATTACGGGGCGGGTCCGGTTACGCCGGCTTCTTCCATATCCGCTTCGCCTCGTCCTCGCCCAGGGTGAAGTCGAGGCTGTACAGCCCCGCCAGCATCCCGTCCGCCGCGCCATGGGCGACGAAGCCGTCCGCGCCGTTCAGTTCCGCCAGCGCCTGTTCGACCGCGCCCCGGTCATAGCCTTCGACCAGCACGACGCGGTCGGCGATGCCGTCCGGCGCGCCGCGCAGCGCCTTTTCCCGTGATTCGGTTTCGCTGGATGCCCGGTCGCCGAGCAGCAGATGGGCCGCGTTCAGCCCCGGACGGGCGGCGAGGGCCGGCAGGATATCCCCCGCCAGCCAGCCGCCCAGCCGGTCTTCCGCGCCCGGTTGCGCCGACAGCCGGATCGTCAGCAGAAAGCCGCCGATGCCGTGCCCGTGGCTGGACGCCACGCTGCACAGCGTGCGGTTCATCCCGGTGAACAGCGGCAGGGTGCGGTTCGACCAGGGGGTCGGGTTGTTCAGCCGCTCCAGATAGGCGGGCGAGGTCAGGGTCGCCAGCGTCGCGGTCTGGTACATGATGCAGAGGCGCGGGCTGCCGGTCAGCGAACGGTAGCGCGAGCCCCGCAGGAAGCCGGGAATCGCGACCCGTTCGATCATGTGTTCATGGGTATGCCAGTGGTCGTGATCCGCGTCCCGGCCGGGCCGCAGATCGTACCAGGCGACGAAACAGCCGGTTCCCGGCATGCTCATGGCGGCGAGGCTCCTGTTACTCGCGCGTACAGACGATGCGGCGCGTTTCGGCGTAGTCGGCGTTGCTTAGCGAACAGGCGGTGACTTTCCGTCCTTCCTCGTCCACCAGCCACAGGGTTTTCCCGGCGGTAACGCGGATCCCGAGAGGCTTCGCTTCGGCGGGCGCCGCGCGGTCGCGCAGGCTGCCGCCGCCGCGCATGACGACTGTTTCCGTCCGGCCGGCATCGACGGTTTCCACGGCGCTGCCGCGATGGACCGCGTCATCGGCATCGGCATTGGAGGCCGCGAAACCGAGGGCTATCAGGAGTGCTGCCGCGATAAGGGCGATTGCCATAATATCTTCTCCCACATTCCGTTGCCGCGGCTGCCGCGCCGCCGCAGGGTTAAGGACAGGTTGAGTTTACCCGGCATTCGCGGCAAATGCCATCTTCCGGCAAAGGCTTGCGTCCGGCGACCCGATGCGGAGAATACGCGCCGTATTCAACAGGAAAGCGCCGAAATGCATACCCGCTATCTGGAAGACTTCATTCCCGGTGAAATATTCCGCACCCGGGGAATGACATTGGACGAATCCGCGATCATGGCGTTCGCCCGGCAATACGATCCGCAGCCGATCCATATCGACAAGCCTGCGGCGGAGCAGGGGCCGTTCGAGGGGCTGATCGCGTCGGGATTCCACACCCATGCGGTGATTTTCCGGCTGTGGATGGATCTCGGGCTCCTCTGGGGGTCGAGCATGGGCGGGCCTGGCGCGGACGAGTTGCGATTCCTCGCCCCGGTGCGGCCCGGCGATACGCTGCGGGCGGAGGTGGTAATCCTCGATGTCACGCCGTCGCGCTCCAGACCGGACCGCGGCATCGTGCGCTACCGCATGACCGGGCTGAACCAGCGCGACGAAAAGGTGTTGTCGGTCGTCTCCATCACCTTCGTGCGGCGCCGGCCGTAGGACGGACACGACCAGGGAGCGGCGGGCCGGCCGCGGCTTTCCGGACTCCGGCCCGGCCATGCCGCGCCGGCGCACCGCTGGCGGCATCGCGACGGCGGGCTGGATGTTAACCTTTTGGTCATGCAAATGGTTCAGAAACAGGGCGGAATTCGGGCTGATCGGGAATCCCCCCTTGAGGGCGATTCCCGTCGGTGGCATAGTGACACCCAGTCGCGCATTGAGAGGGGAAACGATTGTGATCCACAGGCAGACTTTTGCATCGTCATTACGTATCGGCGGTACCGTCGCCCTGCTGGCCGGCGGCGCCGTTCTGCTCCAGCCGCAATCCGCCATGGCGGCGGCAAACTGCCTGTATCCGGAAAAGCTGACCCGCGCGGCGCCCAGCTATGATTGCCTCTCGGCGGGGGAAAAGGCGCTGGTGGAAATGCGCAAGTTCCGCGCGGAAATTACCGTGGCGGCGCTGCGCTGCAACCAGCAGGGCATCTACAATGAACTTGTCACCCGCCATGACAGAGAACTTGTCGTCAAGGGCAAGGCGCTGGGGACGACATTCAAGCGGTTGCACGGTGCGAAGGCGTCGAGCGAACTGAACCGCTTCGTGACGTTTCTGACCAACCGCGCCTCGATCAAGAGCCTCGGCATCCAAAATTATTGCGGCACGATGACCCAGGTGATGACCGATGCGCTGCGCGTGCCGGTCCGCGGCTTCATGGCCTTTATCGCGGGCAATCCGATCGGCCGCGCCCTGGCGCAGGAATCGCCGGAAACGGCCGCCGTGCGCGTGGCCGACAAATCGGTCGTGGAGCCCACCAGCCGCTAAAGCAGATCGTGATTAATCGGAATCGCCCGGGTGATTCCGATTAACACGTGAATTTGCTTTTAATCCGAAAAATTAGATCAGATCGTTATTTCCGCCGGTATTGCCGGATGAAAAACGCCGCTCCGGGCATGGCCTGGAACGGCGTTTGTCTTGTGTGTTGCGGCGCCGCGGGCGGTGGCCGCCTCCGGGATTACTTCAGGATGATCTCGACCCGACGGTTCTGCGGCTCACGGACACCATCCGCGGTCTGCACCAGCGGTTCGCGCTCGCCCTTCCACAGGATGGCGATTTCATCCGTTGCGACGCCAAGCCGGATCAGCTCCGCCTTCACCGCTTCGGCGCGTTTCTGCGACAGGCCCAGGTTGTAGCGGTCCGACCCGGCGCGGTCCGCGTGGCCGGTGGCTTCGATGACCGTGACCGGCACGTCCTTGCTGGTCCTGGCGGCCGCCTGCACGATGGCCTGTGCATCTTCGGTCAGGTTGGACTGGTCGAAGTCAAAGAACACCAGGAAATTGCGGTTTGCGACGGGCGCCGGGGCCGGCGCCGGTTCGGCTTTCGGCGGGGGCGGCGGCGCGGGCGCGGCGACCGGAACCGGTTCGGCCTTGGGCATCGGCTTCGGTCCGTTGAAGGACCAGCGCAGGCCGACCATCACGCGGTGTTCGCTGTAATCGGTTTCGACTGCCGTGCCTGCCGATGTTGTCAGGTCGGCTTCCGCCGTGTGGAGATAGCGGTAATCGGTAAACAGCCCGAGCCTGTCGCTGACCCGGTAGCCGATACCGGCGATTGCCTGCGCGGCAACGACCCATTCGTCGTCATCGATCCGGGCGCCGGCAAAGGGCGCCGCGCCGTTGACGTCAAGCCGCATCGGGCCGACACCGGCGCCGAGGTAGGGCGTGAAGTTCGAACCGGTCGAGAAATCGTAGAACCCGTTGAACATCAGCGCCGTACCGGCAACGTCGCCGGTGCTGCCGGCCGCGCCGGACACCGAATCGATATCGACTTCGCGGTGGCTCAGTTCAATTTCGCCACGCAGGTTGCCGCCGAGGGTCGAACCGATGGCGATGGATCCCACGGGACCCCTGTCAAATTCGACATTCGAATTGACGCCGGGTCCGTCGACGTCCGAGTCGCGCGGAAAAACGCCGCCAACGCCACCGGAGATATACAAACCTTCGGATTGCGCGGCGGATACCTGCGGCCAGGCAAGGCCGGCGGCAAGAAGTGCAACGGGCAGATATTTCGACGAGTTCATTTTGAGGCCCTTGTAAAAGTCGGCGAATACAGCATCGCCAACGAGGATGTTCGCCGTTCTATATAGCACTCGTCAGGCGACTATAAATGACTGAAATCGGGGGCGTTTTTTTAATGCCGAAAGGTGATATTTTTGCAACATGCCGTTGCCGTTGCAAAGGGACAACAGGCGTGGTTTTCCGCCAGGTCGCAGTCCTCGCACGCCCGGTAATAGGGGGTGACGACCGGCCGGACCGTCTCCTGTCTGCGGCGGGCCGCCTTACGGGCCCTCGTCGCCGATGCGGCGCAGGTCGCGCAGCGGGAACTGCCGGCCGGGATGGCGGGCGAGGGCTTCCTCGTCCAGGTCGATGCCCAGCCCCGGCGCGGTCGGCAGGTCGATATAGCCGTCCCTGGGCTGCAGCATGCCGGGGCAGCATTCCAGCCCCAGTTCGACGAAAGGCAGGAAATATTCGGTGATGACGAAATTCGGCATCATGGCCGAGGCCTGCACCGTCGCCGCCAGCGCCACCGTGGTGGAATTGTAGTTATGCGGCGAGACGGCGACGTAATAGGGCTCCGCCATCGCCGCGATTTCCTTCAGTTCCAGAATGCCGCCGCAACTCGCCACGTCCGGGTTGATGATATCGGCGGCATTGTGCTGGAAGATCGGGCGGAACCCGGCCTTGGCGTAGATCGCCTCGCCGGTGACGACCGGCAGCTTTACCTTGTCCTTGATATCCGCCAGCGCCTCGACATTTTCCCACATGCAGGGTTCTTCGAAATAATACGGATTGAATTCCGCGTAGCGGTCGGCCAGTTCGATCGCGTGCATCGGCGACAGGCGGCGGTGCAGGTCCAGCAGGATTTCCACGTCGGGGCCGACGGCGTCGCGCACCGCCTTCAGCACGCTGACCGAATAATCGGCCTGTTCGCGCGTGATGTAATTGCGCCAGGGGCCGGAAATCGGGTCCATCTTGATCGCGGTGAAGCCCTGCTGGACGACGCGCTGCGCGGCGCGGGCGTAATCGTCGGCGCCGGTCATCCTGTAGTACCAGCCATTGGCGTAGACCTTGATCCTGTCGCGCACCGGCCCGCCCAGCAGGTTGTAGACCGGCTGCCCGGTCGCCTTGCCGGCGATGTCCCACATCGCGGTCTCGATTCCGGACAGGGCGGCATAGAATTCCAGCGAGCCGCGCCGCGCGGCGTAATCGTCGAAGGCCACCTGGGTGAAATGCTTGATCTGGAACGGGTCGCGCCCGACCAGGTACCGGCCGAGCTGTTCCACATGGGCGACGACGGAGGGATCGCGGTCGTATTGCGAATAGCACTCGCCCCAGCCATGGATTCCGGCGTCGGTTTCGACCTTGACGAAGATCCAGTTCTTCCGCCAGCCCGGATGGACGGTGACGCATTTGACCGATGTGACCTTCATGTTTCTTCTTTCCCCTGTGAATGGCGGCGTTGCGCGGCGAGCCTGGCGATTATGCGCAGTCGAGCAAACGCCGCGCCCCAGGTCAACCTGGCCGCGTCACAATATCGCGCCGGCGGTGTCCGTTGCCCGGCAGACGTTATCGAACGGGTCTGTCTGCACTGCAGCCGGCTGAAACCGGACCAGGGTCAACAACAATTCCCGACAGGACACTTGAATAATTTCAGAACGCGAACAGTTCATCGGTCGTAATTTTGGCGCTATTGCGTCCGATTATTGCATGCACTAGACTAAATTATTCTTATTATTGCATGTATTAGACTGAATTATTATAATAGTAGCATGTATTGGCTGGGCAATTCCAGTTATGCATGCATTAGCCTGAGGTATAATGTCTGACTATATCGACAACGACGCAGAGAGTGCGCAAGAGACCGCAAGGCCGGTGCTGGACTATCCGGTGGTCGGCCTCGGCGCCTCGGCGGGCGGGATCGACGCGCTCAGGAAGTTCTTCGGCGCGCTGCCGGAGAGGCCGGGCATGGCATTCATCGTCGTGCTCCACCTGTCCCCGGATCACCGGAGCCATCTTGCCGATTTGCTGCGCAAGGTCGTGACGCTGCCGCTTACCGAGGTCGAGGACGACACGCCGGTTGCGCATGACCACGTCTACGTGATCACGCCAAAGCACGCGCTGACGCTCGAAGGCGGCACGATCAGGGTGAACCCCGCCGGCGGGAGCCCGCGCCACCCCGTGGACACGCTGTTCCACTCGCTGGCGAAGGAGCAGCGCGAAAAGGCGGTGGCGGTGGTGCTGTCGGGTACAGGCACAGACGGCACGGGCGGCGCGATCCGGATCAAGGAAGAGGGTGGCGCCGTCTTCGTGCAGGACCCGGAGACCGCCGAGTACGACGGCATGCCGCTCGCCGTCATCGGCGCGGGCGTCGCCGACCGCGTGCTGGCGCCCGAGACGATGCCGCAGGAATTGCTGAACTTCGCCGCGCATCCTTACGTCCGCGCACCAACGGAAGCCACCACGCTACAGGAGGGCGAGGGATCGCAGCTCAACATGATCCTGACGGTCCTGCGCACCCGGGCGCGATACGATTTCCACGGCTACAAGACAACGACGCTGCTCCGCCGTATCCGCCGGCGCATGGGGCTGAGGAGCCTGGACACCCTCGGCGACTACGTCGAGGTGCTGCGCAACGACCCGGCAGAGGCCGAGGCCCTGGTCCGCGACCTGCTGATCAACGTCACCGCATTCTTCCGCAACCACGAGGCCTGGAAGGAGCTTGATAATGCCGTTATCGAGCCGCTGGTGCGCGCGGCGGGCGGCGGCGAGGCGATGCGCGTGTGGGTGCCCGCCTGCTCGACTGGCGAGGAGGCGTATTCGATCGCCATGCTCCTGCTCGACCGGGCCGAGGCGATGGGCAAGCAAATCGATCTCCACGTCTTCGCGACCGACGCGGCGGCGCACGTGCTGACCCGCGCCCGGACGGGGCTTTTCGCCGCCAGCGTGGCCGAGGAGATGCCGCCCGAGCGGCTCGCCCGCCATTTCGACAAGCGGGACGACTATTACCAGGCGAGGAAGCCGCTCCGCGAGGCGATTGTATTCGCGCCGCAGAAGCTGCTGCACGATCCGCCGTTCTCGCGCATGGACCTGGTCTCGTGTCGCAACATGCTGATCTATCTCGAGCCGGAGATGCAGCGGAAGGTCATCGCGCTCCTGCACTTCTCCCTCCGCGAGAACGGATACCTGTTCCTCGGCACGGCCGAGACCCCGGGCGAGCGCGAGGATCTGTTTCGCACCGTCTCGAAGAAGTGGCGGATCTACCGGCGTCTCGGCCCGACGCGGCACGATATCGTCGAATTCCCCCTGGCCCAGCCCGGGTATGCGCCGCAGACGAAGCCCCCTGCCGTCCCGGTTGCCGCGCACGGGGCGCTGGAGCGCGCGCGGCGGGCGCTGGTCGAGCGGTTCGCGCCGCCGTCGGTCCTGATCGACGGCCGCTTTCACGTCCATTACTTCCACGGCGAAACGGAGCGCTTCCTCGACCCGCCCCGCGGCGAGCCGACACGCGACCTGCTGAGCCTGGCGAAGCGGGGGCTGAGGGTGCGGCTGCGCGCCGCGGTGCAACGGGCGATGCGGGATGGCGGGCAGGTCACGGCCGACGCCCGGGTCGAGGGGCCGGAACCGGTTCCCGTGCGAATCGTCGTCGCGCCGCTCCACGAAGAAGGCGGGCCGCGGCGCCTGCTCGTCTCGTTCATCGAGGCCGGCGCGGCGGAGACGCCGCCCGACGCCACCGCCGAGCGGCTGCCGGAGCACGAGCTCGAGGACGCGCTGCGCGCCTCGCGCGCCGAATTGCGCGAGACGGTCGAGCAGCTCGAGAGCTCGAACCAGGAGCTCCAGGCCTCGAACGAGGAAATTTCCTCGATGAACGAAGAGCTCCAGTCCACGAACGAGGAGCTTGAGACCTCAAAGGAGGAGCTGCAGTCGCTGAACGAGGAGTTGAACACGGTCAATCAGCAGCTCCAGAACAAGCTCGGCGAGCTCGAGGAGCAGACAAGCGACTTCGCAAACCTTCTCGGCAGCAGCAACGTCGCGACCCTGTTCCTCGATCGTGAAAAGCGCATCCGCTTCGCGACGCCGGCCGTACGCGAGTTGTTCGAGGTGAAATCGTCCGACGTGGGCCGGCCGGTGAGCGACCTGGCCCAGAAATTCGAGGATCCCGACTTCATCCAGGACGCAGACGAGGTGCTGAGGACGCTGCAGTTGATCGAGCGGGAGGTCAGGACGGCTGAGGGGCGCTGGTTCGAGCGGCGCATCCAGCCTTACCGCGCCGAGGAGCGGATCGACGGCACGGTCGTGAATTTTAGCGACATTACCGAACGCAAGCGTGGCGAGGAGGAGGTCGCCGCCGCCCGGATGTTCGCCGAGGCCATCGTCGACACGGTGCGCCATCCTCTGCTCGTGCTCGACCCGGACTCGTGGTGGTGTCGGCAAACGATGCTTTCTGCCGGACATTCAGGCTTTCTGGCGAAGAGGCGGTCGGTCGCAGGGTCTACGAGTTGGGCGGCGGCATGTGGAACCTGCCTGCCCTGAGACGCCTGCTTGAGGAGATATTGCCGAACGACGACGCCTTCGACGACCTGTCCATGGACGCCGACTTCCCGGGCGTGGGGCGCCGCCACATGCTGCTGAACGGCCGGCGGCTCGACCACGTGCAACTGATCCTCCTGGCGATAGAGGACGTGACCAATCGCCGCCGCGCCGAGCAGGGGCAGGAGATATTGTTCTACGAGTCGCAACACCGGATCAAGAACCTGTTCTCCAGCGTCAGCGCGATCTTGCACCTGACGCGCAAGGGAGCGGGGAGCGTGGAGGATTTCGTCGCGCGTTTCTCGGACCGTCTGAATTCGCTCGCGCGGACTCAGGACGTTCTCAGCCAGGCGCCCGCGGATGGCACCGACCTGCGCGAACTGGTGGAAGCCGAGATGGAAGCGCACGGCGTCCTGCCCGACGGCCAGGTAAAGATCGAGGGGGAGCCGATCGGGCTCCCGCAAAAGACGGCGCAGGCGCTTGCCATGGTCGTGCACGAACTGGCGACGA
This sequence comes from Alphaproteobacteria bacterium, assembly GCA_040905865.1. Lineage (NCBI taxonomy): Bacteria > Pseudomonadati > Pseudomonadota > Alphaproteobacteria > Alphaproteobacteria bacterium. The sequence continues at coordinate 1,266 of JBBDQU010000009.1, read as the reverse complement.
ACGGGCTCAAGTATGGCGCACTCGCGCACGGCGGGCGCGTGCATATGTCGTGGGCGCGATCGGCGAACGGGGAGCGAATCGTCTTCCGCTGGCGCGAGAGCGGTGTACCGGGCGGCGCGCCCGAGTTAGGGGGCGGTTTCGGCTGCAAGCTCATACGGGACGTCGTGCCTCACATGCTCGACGGAACATCGCAGTTGGAGGCGACCGAGGATGGCGTTCTCTGCGTTATCGACGTTCCTCTGGAAAAGGAGGAGGATCGGTTGGCGCCGGATCCCGGGGGTTCCGGCCGAAACAAAGGCTGATCCCCGTTTTGGTCGGCGAGAATGATTATTGCAGGATCATGACAGGTGGCGAAGTAGACGCTGCCATTTCTCGCTTCCAACAGTCCGCTAAAATCGTGAGCGTCCGGTGAGCCAGCCCTGCCGTTGATGACGTTGGGCAGTTACGCTGCGCCTGCAGCGTACCAGGAGAACGTCTCGAGTTTAATTCGGTGACAGTGCACTATTTTTCCGCCCTGGGCCGGCCGCGCCGGCCCGGTCGGGCGTTGCGGCCGGTTTGCGCTTCGACCGCCGCCAGGAACGCTTCGTCGCCAAGCGGTCGCCCGACCGTTTCCGCGCGGCGCAGCGCGGGGGACAACGCCTCGTCCTCGCCGGCGCGCAGCAGCGCGGCGAAGTCACCGGTGCGCGCCAGTACCGGCGCCGTGTCGGTCAACCCGTCGCCCCTGACCGGGTCGAGCAGCGCGTGGACGCTGGAATACCGCCAGTCCCCGGCCCGCGCCACCAGCCGCGCCCGCACCGGGTTGAGCGCCACATAGGCAATCGCCGCCAGCGCATGCGCCTCGTCCATCGCGACGCAGCCGAAGCGCCCCTGCCAGAAATGCCCCGTCCGCCGCTCGCGCGCATGGATGCGCCCGGCATAGACCCGGTGCACCTGCGACAGCGCGGCGCGCAGGCTGTCCTCGCGCGGCGGGACAAGGATCATATGGACATGATTGGGCATCAGCACCCAGCTCCACACGGCGATACCCTGCGCCGCGCAGTGCGCCGCCAGCAGATCGCGATACAGCCGGTAATCCGCGTCGGAAAAGAATGTCTGCCGCCGCCCGTTGCCACGCTGGGTCACGTGGTGCGGGATGCCGGGAACGATGAAGCGCGGAAGACGGGCCATGCGGGAATTCAGTAGGCCGGTGCGGAACGCGTGTCAATAAATAGTGCACTGACAATCATCTAGGCGGCCTCCCCGACGGATGCGACAGTTTCGTTTGCA
>JBBDQU010000008.1 GCA_040905865.1 Alphaproteobacteria bacterium | reverse complement strand
GTACTCAAAAGGAAAACCCCGCCGGAAATCCGACGGGGTTTGTCAGCGGTCTGGGCGGCCCCGCGGGACCGCCGTTTCGTTTTATACCGGTATCCGCCGGTCAGGCCGGTTCGATCTTCGGTTTGATGAGCATCCCGTCGGCAGGGTCGAGCGCCCAGCCTTTCTGATGCGTCCGCCACAGCATCCACAGGCCGAGCGCCACCATTAACGAGCCGATACCCATCCGAACGGGACTGCCCATCATGAACAGGGGAATCGACTGGATCATCACCATCGCCGGCATGAAACCCAGCGTCCAGGTCTGCTTGCCGCGATGCTTCTGGTACCACGGGAACGCGATCGAGAACACCGACAGCAGGACGAAGAACAGCGACCAGGGCTGGGTGAAGAACAGTGACACATCCTCGCTGATCGTCCAGGCCCGGTTCAGGTTCAGTTCCGCAAGGTCACCCAGCACCACCCCCAGCACCACCGGCGCCAGCGGGAAGTTGAACTTCTTCATCAGGAAGCCCAGCAGGCCGAACCAGAACAGCGTCCACATGTCGAAGCTGCTGTTGTTCAGCGCGAAGGTCCCCACCGCGCAGTACACCAGGATCACCGCCGCCATCGTGTACATCGGCACCCGCGTGATATACAGGAACGCCTTCAGCGCCCCCGTCTGCATCGCGATCATCATGAAATGCGCGAGGAAGAACGCGGTGAAGATGCCGTAGGCCAGGACCGGCTGTTCGGTGATGAACAGCGGGCTCGGCACAACGTTGTGGATCAGCAGCGCCCCCAGCATGATCGCGCACAGCGCCGATCCCGGAATGCCCAGCGCCATCATCGTCGTCAGCGCACCGCCGGCCGTGGCGTTGTTCGCCGCCTCCGGTGCGATGATGCCTTCGGTATGGCCGGTACCGAATTTTTCCGGGGTCTTCGAGGCCTTCTTCGCCTGATCGTAGGCGAGGATGTTGGAGATCGAACTGCCCGCCGCCGGCAGCACGCCGACGAAGACGCCGATCGCCGACGACCGCACCAGGTTGACCCAATCGCTCGCGATGGCCCTGATGGCGTTCCAGTGCTCGATCTTGATACTGAGGCCGTCCTTCGGCTGCACCATCAGCGGCGCCCGCGCCACCTTCGGGTCCTCGATATCGCCGAGCAGCTGGCTGAACGCGAACAAACCGATCAGCACCGGCAGATAGGCGAAACCGGCCGACAATGCTTCGAACCCGAAATGCAGCCGGTCGATGGCGTTGATTTCCTCCGCCCCCAGCGCCGCGAACAGCAGCCCGAACGAGCCCGCGATCAACCCCTTGATCATGTTTTCGCCGGCCAGGCTTGCCGTGATGGTCAGCGCGAAGATGATCAGCGAAAACAGCGCCCAGGGCTCGAACTCAAGCCCGATCACCGCGATGCCGGGCGCCAGCGTCGCCAGCACCACGGCGCCGATCAGACCGCCGAAGAACGACGACCACACGCCAAGCCCGAGCGCCAGCCCGGCCTTGCCCTGACGCACCGCCGGGAAGCCGTCGAAGGTGGTTGCGATGGAGGCCGGCGTACCAGGTATCCCCATCAGCATGCCCGAGATCAGGCCGCCCGACAGACCGCCGACATAAATACCCAGCATCGTCGACAGCCCGTTGACCGGCGGCATGCCGAAAGTGAAGGGCAGCGACAGCACCACCGCCATCGTCACCGTGAAACCGGGAATGGCGCCGGCGATGATTCCGAAGAACACGCCGATCAGCATCAGGCCCAGATTGTGCAACTGGAAGACCTGCTCCGCGGCAAGGCCTATGTTTTCTATTAACATTTCTTTTGCGTTCCTTTGAGGCCGCGAAGGGTCAGTAGACGCGAATCAGTTCGCCCTCGGGCAGGTAGACCCGAAGAACGTAAGTGAACAATGCCCAGACGACGCCGACGGAAACCACCGAGATAACAACGTGCATCGCGAGCGCCCGCGGCGTCCGCTCGCCGATCGCCGTCAGCAGCGCGAATGTCACCAGGACGCCGGCGATCAGCATGCCGAGGTAATCGAGCACCAGCAGGAACACGAAGAATATGGCGAAACAGTAGATCGGGTTGCGGTATTTGACAAACCATGCGCCGAGGCTGAACGGTTCCCCCTTTTCCGCCGCGCCGCGCCGCAGCGACTGTATGAGATAGACAACGCAGAGGATGAAAAGCGGCACCAGGATGACCCGGGGCCAGAGCTTCGGCCCCATGCTGCCGTAGCCGGGGTCGACGATGTTGAACGATTCCCAGAAATAGGCACAGGTGACCGCAAGCAGTACCAGCGCAATGACGACATCCTTGTTCAGTGAGCGCATTTCGATCAGCTACCTCCCTGTGTGTATCGGCGGCGCCTTCGGCCGCCCGAATTCGTATCCTCCGGAAATTCGGCCCGTCGCGGACAATTCCGCGACGGGCCGAACCTTGTCAGTGTCCTGTGTTAATTGGTCGCCGCCCTGTAGACGCCCAGCTTCTTCGCGATACGCGTCCAGTCCTCATGGGTGGTCTTCCACCAGTTGACGTAGTCCTCGCCACGCTCGAACTCGACGAAACTGCCAACTCTTTCAATCGCATCGATGACCTTCTGGTCATTCGCGGCCTTCTCCATCATGTCGGCATAGTACTGCACGATTTCCGGCGACGTGCCCTTCGGCAGCACCCAGCCGCGGTTCGACGTGATATTCACCGGGAAGCCCTGTTCAGCCGCCGTCGGAACGTCCGGCACCACCTCGGAACGCTTGTGGTAGTTGATCCCGAGAAGCTTGATCCGGCCGGCCCGCGCATGTTCCGCGCCAGTGGATTCGGAAACCTGCCCGAAATGGACGGTATCGGCGAGAATCGCTTTCATCCGGTCGGCGGTGCCGTCATAGGACACCACCTTCATATCCTCGATGCCGAGCGCATCCTGGATCTGCAGCAGCGAGAAATGGCTGGTCGAACCGAGCGTGCCGGCCGCGAGAAGCTTGCCGGGATTGGCGTTCGCCCAGGCCTTCATTTCCTTGTAGTTGTCGAACGGCGCATTGGGGCCGGCGCCCATCAGCGACACCGTGGTCGTAATCCTGGCGATGGGTTCGAACGCATCCCACGAGAAATCCAGGCGACCGGTCAGGTTGCCCGCCAGAAGATGCTCGAAAGTCGAAAAGACTGTGCATCCGTCGGGCTTCGCATCCTTCGCTTCCCTGGTCCCCCTGACGCCGCCCTGACCGGTAATGGTCACAACCTGCAGTTCGGGCTTGCCGCCCAGGCGGTTATACCCTTCGAGCACAATGCGCATCAAAATATCGGATTCACCGCCCGCGCCCCATGGCACAATGAGACGGGCCGTGTTGCAGGGCATTTCCACGGCGGTGGCCGATGCGGTCGTTAACCCTGTAAATGCCAAGCCGGCCGTAATGACCGCTGCTGCACGAATTGTTGGTTTCATGGTGTATCCTCTCCTATCCGGTTCAATTGAACATTATTAGGATCGAAAGCAGACCAACAGGACATTGCCGGTGTATTCTGACACTGGAAACCTCCCGCGAGGCAACTTCGACCCAATCCTTTTTTCACACCACGACGATAATGCTTTTGCCCCCTGTGTCAACGTAGTCAAGTTATATTGGCGAAACCGTGCGGCGCCGGGAACGCCTTTTTGATTGTTGAAGTTATTCCAGGTTCAAGCAATGGCAGAGTGCGGCGGGCGGATTTTCCACGCCGTTGGACACACGTGATGTGTGAATTTAGTATCCGCGCCTGAACCTTCCGGCATTCATGGTTGCATGGCGAAATATCCCTTTAAGGGTTTTGGCCTGAGCACCGACCCGGAGGCATGACGCCCCGCGGTTCAGGCCGGCAACGAGAGGAATTATCATGAGCATCGATCTGTATACCTGGGCGACGCCCAATGGCCGCAAGATCTCCGTCATGCTGGAGGAAACCGGACTGCCGTATACCGAACACGCCGTAAACATATCCAAGGGCGAGCAGTTCAATCCCGACTTCCTGAAGATATCGCCGAACAATCGCATTCCCGCCATTGTCGATGCCGAGGGGCCCGGCGGCAAACCGGTATCGGTCTTCGAAACCGGCGCGATCCTGCTTTATCTCGGGGAGAAAACCGGCAGGTTCCTGCCGACGGATCCCCGCCGGAAAATCGCCACCTATGAATGGCTGATGTGGCAGATGGGCGGGTTCGGCCCGATGCTGGGACAGGCCCATCATTTCCTGGGCCTGGACGTCGAGGTCCCCTATGGCAGCGAACGATATGTCAAGGAATCGAAGCGCCTGTACGGCGTGATGGACCGCCGCCTGGAGGACAATGAATATCTGGCCGGCGACGAATACACGATCGCCGATATCGCCTGCTATCCCTGGGCGCACCGGCACCAGCGCCACAAGGTGGACCTGAACGAATACCAGAACGTGAAGCGCTGGTATGACGCCGTCGGCGCCCGCCCGGCCGTTCAAAAGGGCATGCCGACGCTGGGCGGCATCAATATGTAGCCAGCCCGATCCGGGCGGGCCTTATGGGGGAGAATAAAAATGCGTTGGATACGTATCGAACATAACGGCAAGCCGGTTCACGGAATTATAGAGGGCGATACTATCGCCCTCACATCCGGGAATCTTTACGAAAACCCGCAGAAAACCGGTGAAACCGTGCCGCTGGCCGGCGCCAGACCGCTGGTCCCGATAGAACCGGTCACGTTCTACGCTGCCGGGTTGAATTATCTGGAACACGTTCTGGAGCAGGCAAAAACCAAGGGAATCGAGCCTAACATCCCGCCGAAACCGGATATCGGATACCGGGCGAACAATGCGCTGATCGCGCACAACGAAGCCATCGTCATCCCGAAGGACGCGACGCAGCGCACGGAATACGAGGCTGAAATTGTCGCCATTATCGGCAAGAAGGCCAAAAACCTGACCCGGGAAAATGCGCTGTCCTGCGTGTTCGGCTACACCATCGGCAACGATTTCAGCGAACGGACGTGGCAGAGCGGCGACCGGACCCTGTGGCGCGCCAAGAACACCGACACGTTCAAGCCCATGGGCCCCTGGATCGAGACGGATGTCGACCTGGACAGCCTGGAAACGACAGTCCGCGTGAACGGCAAGGAAACCATCCGGTTTGCGACCAACAAGATGCTGTTCGATATCCCCACCTATATCGAGGCGATAACCAGATACGTGACGTTGTATCCGGGCGACATGATCTGGATGGGCACCGAAGGCCACTCGCCGGAACTGAAGGCGGGCGATGTCTGTGAGATCGAGATCAGCGGCATCGGGGTATTGAGCAACCCGATCACGCGGGAATCCTGATGCCAGCGCGATCTTTTCCGGTTTTTTACTACAGGACGGAGAAGATCGCGTTCATCCCGTATTCTTCCAGGTCGAGTTCCCATTCCATCCGGCGCGCGCCCAGGTCGAGACAGCAGATCCGCGTCGGCAGCAGCGGCAGTGATGCTTCGTAATTCCCGATCCCGGCGACCTTCTTCACCTGCGCCTTGGCCCAGCTGACCCTGTCCTTCAGTTTTGTGCTCCGCAGTCGGCTGAACGCGACGATGACCCGGTCACTGTCGAGAACCTTGATGCCCCGGCACCAGCCGAGCGGAAATTCGTATTCGAGAATGTCGCCGATCCTGACAATATCAGTCACCCGCAGGCTGTCCGGGTCGGCGACAAGGATATGTCCATCAACCGAGGTGAAGTAGATTCTGCCATTTGCGGCCACCCCGTCATGCACGAACTGCACGGGATTTTGCCGATCGCCGATCAGGTCGATCCGCCTGCCCGGCGTCGTCAGGCAAACCGCGTCATTCAGATCGCACCGCGTCGTCCAGACATCGTCGCCAATGGTGAAGACGAAATTCGGATGCGCCTGACGCGGCTTGGTGCTTTGCACCCTGCGGTAATCGATACCGCGCGAAAACCGCTGCCAGGGATCCTGACCCAGTACATTCCATTCGCGCAGGACCGTACCGTCCGTCGCCATTTCCACGACCATGTCCAGCCCGGTTACCGCAACCAGGAGAGTTCCCCTGCCGCTGGGCGCGACATGGTGCAGATCGTTGAACAGCGGCTTCGAAATATACCGTTCGACGCTAAGATCGGACCGGCGGTAGACGAGGATTTCCGTCTGGGTACACAGATAAAGTCGCGCCGCATCAATCGCCCCTGCCTTGAACACTACGGACGGATGTTCCGGGCAGACCTCGGGCGGCGATACATAGTCCAGCAACCGCCTGACATCGCGGGTTTCCGGATTGACCTGCAACACCACGGCCTTTTCATACTGGCGCCATTCATTCATCCGCGCCGCATCGGGATACATTGTGCCGCCGACAACAAAAAGGTCGTTCATCGCTTCCCCTTACCCCCGCACCCGATCCCATGCGGCCCCTTGTTTCGCCGCGCCCATGGTAATACACACCCGCCTACGGAACGCAGGAAAAAGGGATATCGGTGCCAGCCATGAATAACGCAGACCTGATCATCAGAATACTCAAGGATGCCGGCATCGGCCACGGCTTCGGCATTCCGAGCGGCAATGTCCTGCCCTTCATAGAGGCCATGCGCAAGGGCGGCATCGAATTCGTGCTGACCGCCCATGAAGGCACGGCAGGGTTTGCCGCCGACGTCACCGGACGGCTGACCGGCGCGCCCGGCCTGTGCGTCGCGACGCTGGGACCCGGCGCCACCAACCTCGCCACCGGCGTCGGCAACGCCTGGCTGGACCGGTCGCCGATGATCGCGGTGACCTGCAACCTGAACACCATCCAGTTGGGCCGGCGGTTGCAGATGCTGATCGACCATCATGCGCTGTTCAAGCCGATCACCAAGGCAAGCTACGCCCTGCGCCCCGGCAATATCGTCGATACGGTGCAGAACGCGATCCGCGTCGCCCTGACCGAGCCGATGGGCCCGGTCCATCTCGACCTGCCGGAGGACGTGATGCTGGCCCCCGCGACCGAGGACGTCCCCCCGCCGGTCACGGCGCCGGCATTCGACCTCAAGGCGGACGAGGCGGCGATCGCGCGTGCCCTGGAACTGATAGCCCGCGCCAAACGGCCCATCGCCGTCATCGGTTCCTCCGCCATGCGGATGCGCAACCCCGAACTGCTGCGCCGCTTCGTCGAAAAGTACGGCATGCCCTTCGCCACGACCACCATGGCCAAGGGCATGATCGACGAGGACCACCCGCTGTCGATTGGCTGCATCGAACGCGCCCGCCGGCAGATCCAGCGCAAGCTGCTGCGCAGCGCCGATCTTATCGTCGGGCTGGGCTATGACACCGTCGAGGTGGAATTCGAGGCCTGGATCGCCGATGTGCCGTTGCTGCAGATCGATATCGAAGCTGTCGATGTCGCCCCGTCGGTCACCGTCGCGGCGGAAGTCACGGGCAGCCTGGACGATTCCCTGCAGCGGCTGACGGACGCCAAAGCTTTCGGCAATGACTGGACCGAATCCGCCATTGCTAACCACCGACGGGATTTCCAGGCAGCGCTACGCCCCGCCGTGCAGGGGTTGACGCCATACCAGGTTATCGACGCGGTACGGGACATCCTGCCGCGCAACGGTGTCCTGGCCTTCGATGTCGGCGCGCATACGCACCAGATCGCCAGTCAATGGCCCGCCCATGCGCCGCGTGAATTCCTGATCACCAATGGATGGTCATCAATGGGATTCGGTTTTCCCGCCGCCATCGCCGCCAAGATCGCCTTTCCCGCCCTGCCGGTCGTCTGCATTATCGGCGACGGCTGTTTCCAGATGACCTGCGGCGAACTGGCGACGGCGCGGCGAATGGGACTCGCCATTCCCTTTGTCGTGCTAAACGACAGCACGCTGAGCCTGATCCATATCAAACAGTCGCAACGGCAATACGGAAATTCAGGGATTGCGCTGGGAACCGGAAACAGCGGGCCGACGCCGCAGCATTATTTCGGTGCGCCGGCTGTTGGCGTTGACAATATCGCCGAATTGAAGGAACGGCTCACGGCGGCATTCACCGAGGACGGGCCGAGCGTCATTGAAACCTATGTCGATCCGGCGCATTACATGGAAACGGTTTTCGACTGATCCCCGATAGGGAAGGCAATCAGTACCGGCCGCGAAGCCATCCCCTGAAATCCTCGGCAGGAAGCGGCCTGCTGAACAGAAAACCCTGCATTCCCGAACAGGGCGTCAGGCGAATGGCCGCCGCCTGACTGTCCGTTTCGACGCCCTCCGCAATGGAGATATAATTCAGACTGCGTCCCAGATTGACGATCGCTTCGGTGATAGCCCGGTCAGGCCCCGGCCGCGTCAACTTGCGAACAAGCGACCGGTCTATCTTCAGTTTCCGGAGCGGGAATTTCCGAAGATACGCAAATGACGCAAAGCCGGTTCCGAAATCGTCGATGGCAATCCCGACACCGAGACCTTCAATCCTCCGGAAGGTCTCGAGCACGTTGCTCGAGGTATCCAGTGCGATGTTTTCCGTCACTTCCAGTTCCAGCCATTCGGAACCGATACCGGCCACTTCCAGCGCGGTTTCGACTTCGCCAATGAAGTCACCATTCCTGAACTGAGATGGCGATACGTTCACAGCGACGGGGAAGGGCTGCACCCCGGCATCGAGCCAGCACCGCGCTTCGCGGCATGCCGCCCTCAGCACAAGAGAACCTATTTCATTAATAATACCGGTCTTTTCAGCATGCTGGATGAATTTCCCCGGCATCACCAGCGTGCCGTCCGGACGCCGCCAGCGGACGAGCGCTTCCACGCCCAGAAGCGCGCCATTCCTGGAATCGACCTGGGGCTGGTAGTGGAGCTCGAATTCTTCGCGGACGATTGCGACACGCAAGTCGGTTTCCAGTGTTCGCTCGTGCCGCGCGCGCCGGTCCATGAGTTCGTCATAATACTGAAAGGTGCCGCGACCCCGCTTCTTCGATTCATAAAGGGCCTGGTCGGTCAGGCGAATAAGTTCGTTTGCATCCCTGGCGTCTCGCGGAAAAATTCCGATACCGATACTGGCGCCGGCCGGCACCAGATTGCCGTTGAGTACGACGGGTTGCGACAGTTCCTCGACAATGCGATCCGCGACCTGCCGAATTCTCAGCGGGTCCTCCACACTATTCAGGATAATCGCAAACTCATCGCCGCCGATCCGGGCAACAGTGTCGCTTTGCCGTACGGACCGCTCGAGAACCCGGGCGGTATGCTTCAACAGGGCGTCGCCGACCGGATGCCCGAACCCGTCATTGACGTCCTTGAACTTGTCGAGGTCTAGCAGCATCAGCGCAACCGACAGGCCCTGCCGGTCCGCCATTCTTATCGCCCCATTCAGGCGGGCCTCGAACTCATACCGGTTGGCAACGGAGGTCAGCGGATCGAAAAGCGCCAGTTGCTGAATTTCACGCTCCGCCCTTTTCTGCTCGGTAACGTCGCGCAAAACGCACGTGAAGGTGACCTGATCCGAAATCGCCGCGCGAGACACGATTATTTCCGCCGGAAAAGACGTTCCGCCCCGCCGCCGGGCAACGCAGTACAGCCGCTTTCCGACCATGTCGTCCAGGGTCCTGCCCGCCCGCAATGACGGCGATTGCTCTTCAGGATCGTCGAGGAAATCATGCAGCCGGGCGCCGACCAACTGCGACGCGCTGCAATTGAGCATCCGGAATACGGACATGTTGGCCGATTTGATGATTCCCGAAGCGTCGACGCAGAATATGCCATCCAAAACCGCATCAAGTATGGCATTGACGTGCTTTGCATTGACCTCCGCGCTGGCCCGCGCCTGTTCGATCAGGTCCTTGCCCGTCGCGAGTTCCCTGGCTTGCGCAATATTGTCGGCGGCGCTTGCTTCCATGCGCGCCACGACATCTTCCAGTTCGCGAACGCGGCGCCGCAGTGCTTCAGCAGGATCCAGGTAGACTAATTTGGTTTTGGCTACGACGTTCATAGACCTCCCTGCTGCCCCCATCCGTATTCCCATACTCTTTATTGCACCTCTGCCCGAGCCACATAACACTAAAAATAGAATACTATCGTTAATTTTCCGTTTAAAGTTAATCCAGCCAAATTATTCATCGACCTGAATTCGACCATACGCGTCAATGCTTGGCACTCTTATAGTTGGCGCCGGGTTCAGTACTCCGTTGTTCCTTTACGATCTCATTTGCAAATAATGTGAAAACATAACTACACTACGCGGAATGCGCTCCGGCACGCGCGCGATTGATTTCGTCGCATGCGGTCCGCAGGGAAACATTCGTAGCGGACCGTTTCGTTACGACGCCGTTCGCACACGACAACAGGGGGATTATCGATGAATAATCATGTATTGAGTAAACGATGGCTCAAGAAAAGCATCGTTACGCTGGCGCTCGCCGCGCCGTTTATTGGCGGGTATTCAGGCATCGCACAGGCGGCCGACCCGGAACTGGTGATGAAGGTCGGAATCACGCCGGGACCGACCAGCCTTCCTGCGCTGGAAGTCAATAAATTCAGCGAGATGATGAAAGAGAGAACCAACGGCGCAGTCGATGTACAGTTGTTCGCCTCGTCGCTGCTCGGCAAGGAAAACACCCAGATCGAAGGGTTGGTTGCAGGAACCCATGACGCCTTTGCCCATGTTTCGGCCTATACCGGCCGGGTCAAGGAAGAGCGCTACTGGGACCTGCCGTTCCTGTTTCCGGATGTGGAATCCGTCAAGCGCGTGGCCCAGGGTCCGCTGCGGCCCGAGATCGAGGAGCATTACCGCAAATACGGCATGGAGCTGATTGCCCTCTGGGGATACGGTTGGCGGCAGTTCTTCGGCAACAAGCGCCCGTACAACGTGCCCGAGGACCTGCAGGGAATCAAACATCGCATCCCGGGCGGCAAGTCGAAGCAGATCCTGTTCACCGCGCTGGGCGCGAACCCGTCGACAGTGACCTTCTCTGAACTGTACCAGGCGCTGAAGACCGGCGTCGTCGACAGTCAGGACAACCCGCTGTCCATCAGTTACGAAACCAAGTTCCACGAAGTGACAAAGTACGTGTCGATCTGCAATTACATTTACAACCCGCAGATCTTCGCCGTTGGCAAGCCCTATTGGGACAAGGTGCCGGAGAAGTACAAGAAGATCATCAAGGAAGTCGGTCGCGAGAGCGAGGATTGGTCTTATGACCTGATGGTCAAGCTCGACAACGAGACTCTCGACAAGATTAAGCAGGAAGCGCCGCACATTGAGATCAACTACTGCAAGAAGGAAGATCTCCCCAAGTGGCAGGCCGTCGCCAAGCCTGTTTATGACGCCTTCATCGAGGACACGAGCCAGGAATGGTACGATAAGATCGCGAAGGCCGCCGCCGGCGGTTGAGGCAACCGGCAATATGTAACTATCGGTCATTCCGGCCGAGCCGCGCATTCAGGTAATCGCGGCCGGCCGGAACCCGGAGAATACCCCCGATCCGGCGCAGGCTTATCGATACAGGAAAGCGCGGCGCCCGCTACGAAAGACGACAAAGATGCACAACCCCGATTGTGCCGTCATTCGGAAGAAACAATCGAAAATAGCTGTGGCAGGCATTGCGCCCGATTGAGCAGGCGTTTTCCGCCGCATTCGTTTGACCTTTGTCGTTCGACAATCCTACTATTCTCAGGTTGGCGTCCCAACGGCCGTTGCATGTCATTCGGCTGACCGGACGGCGGCACACATAAAATTATAATGCACCAAAAAAAATCACCGGTGCAATTGAACAGACAGGGAGTCTATAATCATGAAGCACACTAGTTCACCACCCAATTGGCTAAATGGCGCCGCGGTGAGCGCGGCGCTGGTGGCGGCGACCTTCGGGTTCGTTTCCGCAGCGACCGCAGCCGACCCGGAAGTCGTCATGAAGGTCGGCATCACTTCCGGCCCGACATCGATCCTTGCCAAGGACATCGAGTATTTCACCAGCCTGGTGGACCTCAACTCCAACGGACGGATCAAGGTCGAACTTTACGCATCGTCGCTGCTCGGCAAAGAGAACACCCAGCTGGAAGGCATAGTGGCCGGGACCCATGACGCGTTCCTGCACATCTCTTCCTTTACCGGACGGATCAAGGAACAGCGTTTCTGGGACCTGCCATTCCTGTTCAAGGATCGCGAGGCGGTTTCCCGCGTCGTTCTGGGCCCGCTACGCGAACAGATGGAGGTGGATTTCCGCAAATACAATATGGAACTGCTCGGCTTCTTCGGTTTCGGCTACCGGCAGTTCACGGGCAACAAGCATCCCTACAACGTCCCGGAAGATCTGCGGGGTATCAAGCACCGCATTCCCGGCGGTAAGTCGAAGATGATCCTCTTCCAGGCGCTGGGCGCCAACCCGGCGACGATCACCTTCTCGGAACTGTACCAGGCGCTGAAGACCGGCGTCGTCGACAGCCAGGACAACCCGCTATCGCTGATCTATGACACCAAGTTCCACGAAGTGACGCAGTATCTGTCGATCTGCAATTACGTGTACAATCCGGTCATCCTCGCCACCGGCCAGCCCTTCTGGCAGAAGCTGCCCGACTGGGCCAAGCCGATCCTGAAACAGGCTGCCCGCGACACGGAAGGCTGGACCCGCCAGTTGAGCGCAAAGATTGACGTGGAGATCATCCAGAAAATGCTTGTGGAAAAGCCGGACTACAAGATCAATTACTGCAAGGAGGAGGATCTGCCAAAGTGGCGGGCGGTCGCCCAGCCGGTCTACGACTCCTTTATTGAGGAAACCAGCAAGGAATGGGCCACGGCGATCGAAACCGTTGCCAAAGGCGGCTACACGGACTGGAAGGTTCAGAACTGAAACATCCATTGCCGGCATCCCGGTGTACGCCGGTTGGCGCGCCAGGATGCCGGCTAATATACTAATACGTACTAACTCCACACTGGGAAGGCGGGCCCGGAATATGTCCAACGGCTCCCCGGCTTCCCCTCTTAAAGGGCGAATCACGTCATGAGTGAACAGAATGCAGGCATTTTCCGGGCGGGATACAAACTGCCGCCGGCAATGAATGCGGGTTACCGGAGTATTTTGCGACTTTGCGATATTATCACGGCGACGGCGCTGGCGATCGAAGTCGTCCTGATCACCGTCAACGTGTCGGGCCGGTTTTTCTTCAATCATACCTTCGGGTGGATGGATGAGTTCGCCCAATACACCCTGCTGTGGCTGTTCGTGCCGGGCAGTGTCGTCCTGATGGACCGGTATGCGCTGTTCTATGCGGAAGTCCTGCTGCTGTTCATTAAGAATGTCACAATCCGCCGCGCCATCTTTGTGTTCAACAGCCTGCTCATGCTGTTGTTTTTCGCGGTCGTGTTCTGGACGGGTATCGAATACGTGAGAATCACCTGGACATTCGTTCTCGATTACTCGGAAACGCCAAAATTCATCTTCTACGGCAGCATGCCGGTCTGGGGCGCCCTGATGTTTATGGTCATCCTGAAAAACCTCATCTGCATGGAAGATCCGGAAGTCACGGAAATAGACGCGGAAAGCTGAACGAAACCGTCAACAATTCGGTTGATCGGCAGTGGCGGCTCTCCGCCGTACGACCTCCAACCGCTCTGAAATCGGAACGCAACAATGGCCATGTTATTCGTCTTCCTGATCATCTTCCTGATCATGCTCGCATTGCCGATCGCATTGTCGCTCGGGATGGTCGGCCTCTTTTCATATGTCGTTGCTGGCGACAGCCTGATCAACTTCCACAGCCAGATGACGGACGGGCTGGTTTCCTTTGTCATCCTGGCGATCCCGCTGTTTATTCTGACCGGTGAAATTCTAGGCTCGGGCGCCGTCGCCGCCCGCATGATCGCCTTTGCCAGTTCCATTGTGGGCTGGATGTCCGGCGGGCTGGCGCACGCCAACGTCGTCACGGCAATGATGTTCGCCAACGTGTCCGGCTCCGCCGTGGCGGACGCGGCCGCTGTCGGCTCAA
This sequence comes from Alphaproteobacteria bacterium, assembly GCA_040905865.1. NCBI lineage: Bacteria > Pseudomonadati > Pseudomonadota > Alphaproteobacteria > Alphaproteobacteria bacterium. The sequence goes on along the minus strand of JBBDQU010000008.1, from coordinate 44,004 downwards.
TCCTCATCCCGGAGATGGAAAAGCGCGGCTACTCGAAGGAATTTTCCGTCGTCGTCACGTCCTACGGGGCATCGATCGGTATCCTGATTCCGCCCAGTATCGGCATGATCCTGTACTCCGTTGTCTCCGACGTATCCATCGCGCGGCTGTTCCTCGCCGGCTACATTCCCGGCGTCGGCTATGGGCTGTGTCTGATGGCGGTAGCGTATTTCGTCGCCAAGAAGCGCGCCTATCCGACACACGAACCTTTCAGCTTCGGCAACGTCGTTCACCGCTTCAACCGGACCTGGATCGCGCTGCTGATCCCGGCGACGATCATCTTCGGCATTGTCGGCGGTGCTTTCACGCCGACCGAGGCCGCTGCGATCACGACTGCCCTGGCGCTCGTCGCCGCGCTGTTCGTATACAGGGGCATGAGGTTCCGCGACCTGCCGCAGAGCTTCATAACCGCCGGTCGCAGGGCGGCCAACGTCCTGCTGCTGTTGTCGATCAGTTCGGTATTCGCCCATTACCTGATCACCGAGGGCGTGCCGCAGGCCATGGCGGCCGAAATCATGTCCTGGGGACTCGACCCCTGGGCCGTCATCCTGGTCATTTTTATCTTCCTGACGCTGGCGGGCATTTTCCTGCACGGCGCGCCCATGATCCTGATGCTGACGCCGATCTTCCTGCCGCTGGTCGACCAGATCGGCATGGACAGGGTGCATTTCGGGTTGTTCTTCATTTTCTGCGTGGTGATAGGCGAGCAGACCCCGCCGGTGGCGTCGGTACTGCTGACCACGTGCGGCGTGGCGAATCTCCCCATAACCCGCGCCTGGGCGGCGTCCGTTCCGTTCTTCATCATGCTGCTGTGTTACACACTGATGATCGCCTATGTTCCGCAGGTTACGCTCTTCGTGCCAAACCTGATCCTGGGTCCTTAAGGGTCGGGAGACAGCCCCGGACGACGCCCGCCCCCACCGGCAAAACGCCGCAAAATCCGGAACGCGCAAGATAGGTATATATACTTATAATGGCGCGGCGAGTCGATTTTACGCGCGGATAGTTTACGGGATCGCCGTCTCCCTTCCAAAAAGATCGCTATACGCCGATGACGGATTAGGTATAGCCTAACTATCAGAAAAACTTACATAGAGAACGAAAATGGCCGGCTTTTTTATCCTGTTGATCATCCTTCTCATCGTATTGGCCCTGCCGATCGCGCTGTCTCTCGGTATGGTAGGCCTTCTGTCCTATATCGTTGGCGACCACAACCTGATCAACTTCCACGGCCAGATGACGGACGGGCTGGTTTCGTTTGTCATACTCGCCATTCCGCTGTTCATCCTGACCGGCGAGGTACTGGGCTCCGGCGCGGTCGCGGCCCGGCTGATCGACTTCGCCAGCGCCCTTGTCGGCTGGATGTCCGGCGGGCTGGCCCATGCCAATATCGTCACCTCGATGCTGTTCGCAAACGTGTCGGGGTCGGCCGTGGCCGATGCGGCCTCCGTCGGCTCGATCCCTGATTCCCGAGATGGAAAAGCGCGGCTACGCCAAGGATTTTTCCATCATCGTGACCTCTTATTCGGCCTCGATTGGCATCCTCATCCCGCCGAGTATCGGCATGATCCTGTACTCCGTCGTTTCCGACGTCTCCATCGCGCGGCTGTTCATTGCGGGATATATCCCCGGCGTCGGCTACGGCGTCTGCCTGATGATAGTTGCCTATGTCATCGCCAAAAAGCGCGCATACCCGACGCACGAACCTTTCAGCTTCGGCAACGTCGTCCACCGGTTCAACCGGACCTGGATCGCGTTACTGATCCCGGCGACGATCATCTTCGGCATTGTCGGCGGCGCCTTCACACCGACCGAAGCGTCGGCAATCTGCACCTCGCTTGCCATTTTCGCCGCCATCGTCGTCTATCGCGGCATGCGCGTGCGCGATCTGCCACGCAGCTTCATGGTCGCCGGCCGGCGGGCGGCCAACGTCCTGTTGCTGCTGTCGATCAGTTCTGTATTCGCCCACTACCTGATCTCCGAGGGCGTGCCACAAGCCATGGCGACGGAAATCATGTCCTGGGGTCTGTCGCCATTTTTCGTGACGCTCGTCATCGTTAGCTTCCTGGTGATAGCCGGCACATTCCTGCACGGCGCACCGATGATCCTGATGCTGGTCCCGATCTTCCTGCCGCTGGTCGACCAGATGGGCATGGACCGGGTCCATTTCGGCATGCTGTTCATCTTCTGCGTGGTCATCGGCGAACAGACCCCGCCGGTTGCGTCGGTTCTGCTGACAACCTGCGGCGTCGCCAACTATCCGATCACAAAGGCATGGTCCGCCTCGATCCCGTTCTTTATCATGCTGCTCTGCTATACGCTGTTAATCGCCTATGTGCCGCAGATCACCCTGGTCCTGCCCAATCTCGTATTTGGCGCGCAATGAACGACCGTAATTAAGGAATAGCCCGATGCCGGACCTTTATGTGCACCACCGTATCGATTGTGCGCCACGTCAGTGGCAGACAGTATCCGACACGTTGCGGGACGCCGGCGCGGCGCGCCTCGCGGCGCAGGGTGGCGTTCTCTACGGGATATGGCGTAGCCAGATCGGAACGCCGCGGGACGAACTGAACGTCATCACTGCCTGGCCCGACGGCAGCGGCGCGCCGGAATCGGACCGGATACTGTTGGCGGATATCGCGGGGATACGCGCTGCGACCAATGCCGCCATGATTCCGACATTGCGGCCGGAACGGATCGAGCCGCCACGCCGCCAGGGCAATTTCGCATTCCGCTGGTTCGACACGCCGAAGGCCCACTGGGCAGAGTTCCTGGACCTCTGCGCCGGCGCCTGGCCCGGTTTCGAATCCGCCTATGATTCGCAGATAATCGGCATGTGGCGGTTCCTCGACCGCGACGATGGGCAGGACCCGGATGAGTTGCGGCGAACCCTGCTGATGACCCGACGCCCCGACCTCGCCATGTGGGAACGGTCCAAGATTCCGGACAGCCCCGGTGAGGCGGAGGTGCGCCGCAAGCTGAGCCGGCGTTACGACCTGTGCGACTGGACGTCGGTATTCACCACGACGCTGCTGACCGCCGACGACCGCGCCGACAACGTTCGCTGGGCCTGAACCGGTTCAGAAGCCGTGCGCCCCGTCCGGATCGAGAGAAAGCCGAGTCAGCCGCCGGCTGCACGCCTTGTGTCGGGCGTCAGGTCATGCAGGGTGCCGTCGTCAAGTATCATGTCACGAAGCGTTCGGCCGCGCAGCGTCCGCATCACCGCCTCTTTCACGTCCTCGCCAACATGCGCCACTGCCGGATCCGGGGGCAACCGTTCCATGGACAGCACCCGCTCCTCTCCGGCGTTGCGGACGACGTCGAGGATTTCGATCACCGTTATTTTCTCCAGCGGACGGGCCGGCATGTAGCGGGATGGAACCTCGCCCGTATGCAACACCAGCCCCCCGGTTTCCAACGCTTCTATGGCGCGTTCCGCCACCTCGCCGGGAACTTTCAGGCGGCTGGTCAGTTGCTCCAGAGTCCAGGGCCGCTCGCCCGCATGGAAGCGCCGGCCGATCATAGCCATCGTCATGAGGCCGACATGCTCCTTTACGCGGTTGGACAGGGATAGCGGCTTGTGCGCCCCGGCGGTGGCGCTCGGGTTCTGGTGATAGAAGGCGATGCAGGCGCCCGTCAGCAGGACGAGCCAACCGATATAAAGCCAGATCAGGAACAGGATCAGCGTTGCGAAGGTGGAGTAAATCGCATCGTAATTGGTCGAACCGACAACAAAGGAAGCAAACCCCCAGCCGACAATATTCCACAAGGCGCCCGCAACCAGCGCGCCGACAAAGGCGGAGCGAAGGCGCACGCCGGTATTGGGCATGAACATGTAGATAAAGGTGAAAGCCGCCACAACCATCAGGTACGGAACGGCCATGGCCGCGACTTCCAGCAGCCAGCCGAAGGGCTGAAATTTCATCAGCGACTGGACGACGGCGTTATTGGCAACGGTCGCCGAGATACCGACGGAGGCGAACACCAATGCCGGGCCAACCAACACGACGCTGAGGTAATCGCGAACACGCTGGGCGAAGGAGCGCTCCCGCGTCACCCGCCATATATAATTTACCGCGCGCTCGATCTTCTGCATCAGCGACACGACGGTGTAGAACAGCAGTCCGAAGCCGATAAAGCCAAGTACGCCGACCTTTACATTTTCCACGAAGGAGATGATCTGGCGGGTAATCTGGCCACCCTGATCGCCAAGAGGCGCGGTCAGATTGTTCAGGACGGGTTCGATCTGGTTATGTACGCCAAATCCCTTGAGGACCGAAAAGCTGATCGCCAGCAACGGCACCAGCGACAACAGCGTCGTGTAGACGAGGCTCATCGCCCGCAAGGTGAGTTGACCTTCCATCAGGTCTCGTGCAGTGGCGAATCCAATGCGGAAGCTGCGCAGCAGAACAGCCTTCCAGAACGGCAGCGACTCCTCGCGGTAGCGCCAGACCATACTGCCAATCGCATCCTTCGCCTCGCTCATGCTGGGCACGGTACGCCCTGCGAAACGAAACCCCTGATCCTGTTGCTTTTCGTCGTCCACGAATACGGTCCGTCAGCTGCGACCTTTTGCGCCATCTTCACGGTTTCCATCGGATAGCACAACAAAATGAACGCGAGGTCGGGCGGCCGGTTCCTGATCGCCCCTCCCGGTAGGCGGAACGGGCGCCTATTCGGGCGGGCGGCCCGCGGCGCCTTTGTCCTGCAACGCCGCGATTTCTTCCGCCGTGAACCCGGCTTCCGCAAGCACGGCCTCGGTGCTCTGGCCAAGTCTTTCGGGATGGCGGTAATAGCCGCCCGGCGTCCTGGAAAAGCTCACCGGCACCTTGATATGGCGCAGCTTCCCCTCGGTCGGGTGATCGACCACGGGGAACATGCCGACCGCGCTCAGATGCGGGCAATCGAACAGATCTTCCGGCGTGTTCATCGGCATCACGGGAATATCCGCCGCTTCCAGCAGGGTCAGCCATTCCCTGGACGTTCGTGTCGGCATGACCTCGGCGACGATTCCGTACAGCGCGTCGATATTCGCCGACCGCGCCGCCTGGCTGGAAAACCGTTCGTCCCCGATCAGATCGCCACGACCCACCACTTCGAAGAATTTCTTCCAGTGACGGTCGTTATAGGGCAACACGCAGACATGCCCGTCCGCCGTCGGATAGGGGCGCCGGTGCGGAGTCAGCATGCGCTGGTAGCCGGCGGGGCCGACCGGGGGTTCGTACATGCGGCCCTGCATGTGCTCGTTCATCACGAAGGCGGCGAAAGATTCGTACATCGGCACATGCACCCGCTGCCCCTCGCCCGTGCGTTCGCGGTGGAACAGCGCCATCGTGATCGCATAGGTCAGGAACATGCCGGTCGTCTTGTCCGCCAGGACCGTCGGGCCATAGCGCGGCGTGCCGGTCACGGCGCCGAACAGCGCCGCCAGACCGGAGGCCCCCTGGATCAGGTCGTCATAGGCGGGCTTGTCGACAAAGGGACCGTCCTCGCCATACCCCGTGGCTGCCGCGTAAACGATATCCGGCTTCCATTTGACGATGCTGTCATAGTCGATTCCGAGGCGGACCGTCGCCTTCGGGCGGATATTGTGCACGAAGACATCGGCGGTCTCGACCAGGCGCTTCAGCGCGTCCCGCGCTTCCGGCATCTTCAGGTCCAGCACGACGCTGCGCTTGTTGCGGCCCTTCATCATATAGGCCGCCGACATGCCCGGGCTCTTTCCAACGCCTGTCATGCGCCCGATATCGCCGCCCGGCGATTCGATCTTGATGACGTCGGCGCCCATTTCCCCCAGGATCTGGGTCGAAAACGGACCAAGCATGACGGTGGTAAGGTCAAGGACCCGGATACCGTCCAGCGGGCCGCGCGGTCTGTCAGTCACTTAAGCAATCCCCCGGTTTTCCGGTCAGCCGACCGTGTTGCGGGGCACGTCGCGAAACGGCCCCTTTGTATCGGAACGCGGTTCCTTCGGCATTTTCAGGACGCGTTCGGAAATGATGTTCTTCTGGATTTCATCGGTCCCGCCGGCGATGGAGACCGCCGGAACGGAAACCAGCACCTCGGCGATAACGCCGTCCAGCGCGCCGTCCGGACCGGCCAGCATCGCATCCGCGCCGGCGATCAAGGTATGCACCCGCGCCGCCATGCGCGCGACATTGCTGGCCGCCAGTTTGCCGAGCGATCCCTCCGGTCCCTGCGGCCCGCCGCGATCCTGCATCGCGCGGGCGCGGCGCGCCGTCCATTCCGCCGCCCTGGACAGCGTCAGCAGCTTCGCGATTTCCTGCCGGACCGCCGGGTCGTCGAACGCACCCGTCGCCTTCGCCCGCTCAATGACCAGGTCGACCCGCCCGGCGCGCTGCGGGTACCATTTATAGGGTTCCAGCTGGATCGCGATTTCGGCGGCTTCTTCCTCATACACCCGGCCCGGCCGGTTGGAAGCCTTCGCGTAGCGGCGCAGCGAATCCGCCCCGCGCCGTTCATGCATCAGCGTCGTGGTCGCAACCGCCCAGCCATTACCGGTTTCAGACAGGATGAATTCCGGCGCGATCTCCGCATCGGTGAAGAACACCTGGTTGAACGAGGCATGCCCGTTCATCTGGCGCAGCGGCTGGACATCGACGCCCGGCTGTTCGATATCGATGATGAAGAAGCTGAGGCCCTGATGCTTCGGCGCATCCCAGTCGGTGCGCGCCAGCAGCAGCCCGTACTGCGCGTGATGCGCGCTGGTCGTCCAGACCTTCTGGCCGTTGACGATCCACTTGTTGCCCCTGAAATCCGCCCGCGTCGTCGCGCCGGCAAGATCCGATCCGCACCCCGGTTCACTGAACAACTGGCACCAGGTATCCTCGCCGGTCAGGATCCGGCGCAGGAATTTTTCCTTGTGCATATCGGTGCCGTGGACAAGGATCGTCGCCGCGGCGAGATTGCGAATGCCGGTCCTGGCCACACCGACGGCGCCGATGCGATCCATTTCCGCCTCGACCACGCGGCCCAGCGGATCCGACAATCCCCGGCCATGCCACGCCACGGGCCATGTCGGCGCGCCCCAGCCGGAATCGACCAGCCGGTTACGCCATTCGACAAGGCTGAGGTCCGGGTCCCAGTTGGCTTCCAGCCAGTTACGCGATTCCTGCCGGACGGAGCCTTCGGTCGGTTCGCTCATTCCTCGCCCCCTACCCGTTCCAGCGCTGCATCATCAGTTCGCGGTGATATGCCGGCGTGCCGAGGAATACTTCGGAACTTTTCGCGCGCTTGAACCATAAATGGGTATCGTTGTCCCAGGTGAATCCGATACCGCCATGCATCTGCACCGCCTCTATCGCTGTCCGGGTATAGGCATCCGCCGCGCAGGCCTTGGCCAGCGAGGCAACCGCCGGCAGGTCATCCGCATCGTCATCCGCCGCCTGCGCCGCGTAATAGGCCGCCGATTTCGCCAGTTCGACATCGAGCAGCAATTCGGCGGATTTGTGCTTGATCGCCTGAAAGGATGCGATCGGGCGCCCGAACTGCATGCGCATCTGCACATATTCCAGCGCTGATTCACGCAGATGCTCGGCCCCACCCACCATTTCGCTGGCAAGGCACACCGCCGCCTGATCCAGTGTCTTCGCAAGGGGCGCTGCCGCCGCGCCTTCCTTGCCCAGCAGTCCTGCCGGTACCCCGCTGAATTCAAGCCGTGCAAGTTTGCGGGTGGCATCGGCCGACCGGAGCAGGCGCCGGTTCAATCCCGGCGCTTCGGCGTCGACAGTAAACAGGGACAAACCCGCATCCCCAACGGTCCCGGCGCGACGGGCCGCAACCACGATCAGTCCCGCCGTATGGCCGTCCAGCACAAAGCTCTTGACGCCATCCAGCGTGTACCCGCTCCCGGTCCGGGTTGCCGTCATGGCGATACCGGCACTGTCCCAGCGACCGCTTTCCTCGGCGAGGGCGAGCGTCGCCACGACTTCTCCGGCGGCAAGAGGCGGCAGCAATTCCCGCTTCTGTTCTTCGGTTCCCGCATTCAGGATGGCGTTCGACGCCAGCACCGCGGATGCGAAATACGGCGCGCACAACAGCGCGCGCCCCATTTCCTCCAGTGCTATGCCAAGTTCGACGAAGCCGAAACCCTGCCCGCCATAGGTTTCCGGAATTTGGACTGCCGGCAGCCCGAGATCCGTGCAAAGCTGCCGCCAGACCGCCGGGTCATAACCATCCTCGGTTTCCATCAATCGCCGGACTTCCACCGCGGGCGATTTGGCGTCGAGAAAGCGGCGCAGGTAACGCCGGAATTCCTCCTGCTCCTCGGTAAAGGTGAACTGCATCGCGCTCCTCAGGCAGGATAACGCGTCAGATGCAGCGGGCGGAAGGTCCGAACCGACCAACCCGCCGTATCGCCGGGCGCATCGGGTTCGCCGGACTGTCCGATCCTTATCCCGCGTTCAACGATGGTCGCATCCAGCCCGACCACGTTCAGCGAGGCATATCCCTCAGGCAGCGGCAGCGCGTTATCGGACAGCCGGTCGATCACAATCATCCAGCCATTCAGCCCGACTTCCATGTTCTCGATATCGCCCTGCACGAGGTTCCGGTCCCAGTTCGTCATCTTTTCGCGGAATTCCGGCGCCACCGAGGTACGACCGGCCTTCGACGTATAGCTGTCCGCAGTCATCGTACCCGGTTCCCGGACCTTGTAGACCGCCAGGAAGGGCGAGCGTGCCTCATGGATACATTCGAATCGCTGCGCCGACATGAACCCGTCAATCGTCAGCAGCATGGAAATATGCTTCCAGTAAAAATCGTCGAATTTCCGGCGATCCTCGGTCGGCGGATAGTGCATTTCCACCATGTAGAACGTGCTTGTCATTTACCTTTTCCCTCAATTCGTTCCGCTCGGAAGTGGACTATACCCCTTCCCGCCGCCGGAACAATCCGGCCCGCCGCTATTCCCCCGCGGTTTCCGCCTGCGCGACATGCAGCCAGGTTCGGTCGATATAATCTTCGGCCGACCGGCCCCGGCGGTTTGGCAGCGCCCGGATCTGGGCGCTGATATCGATCAGCGCCTGCACGCCGGCGCTGCTGACGTCGCCATCCGGCGGAAAGATTTCCGCCGCGGTATATTCCTCCCATGCCGTGATCGCGTATTTTTCCGCGATTCCGGTTTCTTCCCCGGCAATTTTAACCATCGTCTCACGATCCGCGAAAAACCGACGGTGCGCACGCACGAAGGCGCGCATGAAGCGCGCCATCAGGTCAGCGTTCTCCTCCGCCCACCGGCTGTTGACATGCAGGGCGGTAAACTGAAATTCATCGCGCGGTTCCGCCAGGGTGGGGTAACCCTGGTCGACGGCGATATAATTCAGCGGCGCGCCCTGCAGCCCGGCATCGATTTCACCGGACTGCAGTTTTTCCCAGCGCGCGAGGATCGGTCCGACCTCTTCGATCGCATAATCTTTCGGGTATTCCAGCCCGTGCGCCGCCAGCAATTTCATGACCAGCGAAGAACTGCCGGCCTTGCGCGATGACACGCCGATGGTCCTGCCCCGCAAATCCTCGAAACAGTGGACATCCTTTCCGGCGATGAACGAGAACGGCAACTTGTTTACGTTGCCGCCGACGATAATCGTTTGCCCGCCGGCCTCCCGGTCGAGAATCACATGCTCCGTCACCCCGAATGCCAGATCCACACGCCCGTCCTCAAGCCGCCGCGTCACCTCGTCTATGGGTTCATGCAGTTCGACTTCGACGTCGAGCCCTTCTTCCGCGAACAGCCCGCAATGGCATGCCACCCAGAGCGGCATGTTGAAATAATTTCGCGACACCGCCGCAAACCTGATCCGGTCCATTCTATTTCCTATGCGCACATACTAATTGCATTCCAGATCATGGCGCGTTCGTGCCCGGCCGAGATATACAAAACCGTGCCGCGCCATGCCAGCGGTTGCGGCGCAATGTCCCATGTATCGCGGCTTTTGTCAGCGTATGCGGATTTTGCTATATTGTCCGCATGAACGTTATCGAGAAATTGCGGCACGATACGGCGCGCTACTGGGACAAATCGTTCCTGAAAGCGGCAATGGCCGTCTGTGCTCTGGCCTCAAACGCCGACGACGACGTCAGCCTGAGCGAGCGCTACCGCATCGACGCCGTCCTTGGCGCCGTCGAACGTTTGCAGGTGCACGACCCGCACCAGGCGATAGGCATCATGAACGAATTTCTCGAACATCTTCGCGACGATCCCGATGGCTGGGACGATGTCCTGCGCGGCAGGATTTCCCGTTATGCCGACGATTACAAGGCCGCACGGACATTGCTGCGCATTGCGTATCTGATCATTTCCGCCGATGGTACGATTTCGGCTGGCGAAAAACACGAATTCGACAGTATCTGCGCCAGTCTCTCGGTCGAAAAAGACCGGATATGGGGTGAATTCGACGCCGCCACCGCAGCGTAAGCGTCAGAAGAACAAGAAAAGGAAACACCTGCAATGAACCTCGACATATCACCGCTGCCGCAGCCGCTCGGCGCTGAGGTCAATGAGTTGGACCTCGGCAGTATCGACGATGCCGTTGCCGCCGCCTTACAGCAGGCGCTGTCACGGTACCTGGTGCTGCTGTTCCGGAACCAGTCAATCACCGATGAACAACTCGTCGCCGCCAGCGGAAAATTCGGCACGCTGGATGTCCCGGCGCCCAACCCCTTCGGCGAACCGTTCCACAAGCGGCATCCTGAAATCAACGTGATTTCCAATATCGTCCGGGACGGCAAGCCGGCCGGCAATCTCGGCGCCGGCGAAGCGGTCTGGCATGCGGATATGACCTATCAGGACAACCCGCCGCGGGCCGCCATCCTGTACGCGCTGCAGGTTCCCGATACGGGCGGCAACACCTATTTCGCGGATATGTACCGGGCTTACGAGGCCCTGCCCGACGATCTGAAGACCGAAATCGAAGGCAAGGCGGCGATCCACGATTCCTCCCATAACAGCGCCGGCATGCGCCGCAAGGGCTATGCGGAAATAACCGATGTCCGCCAGACGCCCGGCGCGCACCATCCGCTGGTCCGCACCGATCCCGCCAGCGGGCGCAAGGCCCTGTTCCTCGGCCGCCGGCCGCGCAGCTATATCCCGGGTCTGTCGGTCGCGGAAAGCGACAGGCTGCTCGACCGGCTCTGGGCGCATATAGACAATCCGGAATTCTACATGTGCCATGAATGGCGGGTCGGCGATGCGCTGATGTGGAGCAACCTGGAAGTCCTGCACCGGCGTGATTCCTTCGACGCCGATGCGCAGCGCCGCATGCACCGGACGCAGATCCGGCGCTTTCATTCGGATCGGGATGAATTCGCTGCGGCCTGACCGCTACCCGCGCAATTCCGACGCGATACTATCCAGGAAGCTGGTATCGATCAGATCGTCCGGCGTAAGACGTGCGGCATCCGGACGTTTTTTCGCGGTCTCGTCGATTGCGATCCGGATGTTTTCCGCTGCCGGATAAGGCAGTCGCTCGAAGGTTTCCGCGAAATACCCGTGGATTCCGGAAACGACTTCCGCTTCGTCGATATTCAGATGGCGGTGCAGAAACGGGATCGCCGTACCGGGATCGGACTTGAAGCGCTCGATAGCCTGAACATAGGTCCGCACGATGCCCAGGGTCAGCGCCGGGTTCCGGGCGACGATGCGACGGGTGGATATCAGCGCCGTGCCCGGCAGGCCCGTGGCCGCGCCGATATCCGCCAGCGCGTTCATCCCGTGATGCACCACGCCGTGAAAACGGTAGTCGGCGGCCAGGATGGCGCCCTGCACCTCGCCCGCCGCAACGGCGGCAAAGATGGCGGGATAGGTACCCAGCGCCACCAGTTCGACGGCATCGGCAACGCCGTATTTTGACAGCACCGTATTGGCGGCAAAGGCCGTCTGGCCCGTATTGGACAGGCAGCCGATCCTGCCCCCCGCCAGCATCGCCAGATCCGTCACATCCCGACGCCCCATCAGAAAATTCGAATTGACCGCCGTGGTCGCCAGCAGCACCACAGGATCCTCCCCGTCGGCAATGCGCGGAATCAGCGGCGTTACTCCGATTTCCAGGTAATCCCACGTCCCGTCGCTCAACCCCGCCATGCCTTTTTCCGCTGCGGTCTCAAACCCCTTCAACTGAAACGCGATCCCGTTCGCGGCGAACAGCCCGACCTCCGCCGCGAACATGCCGAGGCATTCCGCTGTCGCCCGCAGCGCCACTGCAAAATTAACGTTTGTCGCCGTCATGATTCCCCATCCGCACCGATCCGAAACTATATTACCAGCCGTCAAGTGCGGTCCATGCGGCGAATGCGCCCAGACGGCGAAGACGGCGTTCAGAAGCCGGTATTCGGAGGCTGTCGCGAACTTCCGGTGAACGCATAATTAACTGGCAAACATGACAAAATCCGTATTGCGGGAACCCCAGCAGTGTGCGTATCGTTTCAATCACCTGCTGAAACGGACGAATTGTCTGCGGCCAATCGCGGCAATTGCGCAACCAGAAAATCAGGCCTAATGCCGGTTGAAATCCGTCTGGGCGAGGCCCCGGCGCAGGCTGAACCGGTGCGTTTTTGGGTATTCGTTCAAGGAACCGATTTTGGAACACCTCCCTGCCGCCTTCGGGCTCGTTTTCGACCCCTACGTATTGTTCGTCATCTTTACAGCCGCCATTTTCGGTCTTTTCGTCGGCGCCATTCCCGGCCTGACGGCGACAATGGCCACGGCCCTTCTGATCCCGATAACCTTTTTCATGGACCCCGTTCCGGCAATCGGTGCGGTCATCAGTTGCAGCGCCATGGCGGTTTTCGCCGGCGACATTCCGGCGGCACTGCTGCGCATGCCGGGGACCCCCTCCTCGGCCGCGTATACCGACGAAGCCTACGCCATGACCCGGACGGGCAGGGGCGAACTCGCGCTCGGTATTGCCGTCGTCTGTTCCGCGATCGGCGGGTTGATGGGCAGCGTTGCGCTTGCCTTATCCGCCCCGGTCCTGGCGGAACTCGCCCTGAACTTCACGTCGCTGGAATATTTCTGGCTGGCCTGCCTCGGCCTCACCTGTTCGGCCCTGATCACCACGGGAAACCCGGTGAAAGGCGTTATCTCGCTGCTGATCGGTCTGATGGTCGCCACGACAGGCGAGGATATCATGAGCGGGTATCCCCGCTTCTCCTTCGGCAATCCCGAACTCGCCGCCGGCATCGACCTGATTCCGGCAATGATCGGCATGTTCGCCGTCTCCGAACTGATCCGGAACGCCGCAACAATGAAAAGTTATATCCGGCCGGAACTCGGCAAGGTCGGCTCGATTTTCCGGAACCTGCTGCCGACCTTGATCAGGTACAAGGTCAACATGGTTCGCGGATGGGTGGTCGGCGTGCTGGTCGGGGCATTGCCGGGCGCCGGTGGCGGCATGGCGGCATGGATATGCATGGCGCTGGCCAAGAAATTTTCCAGGGAACCCGAAAAATTCGGCACCGGCCATCCCGAAGGCATGGTCGAGGCCACCTCGGCCAACAATGCGTCCCTGGGCGGCGCCTGGGTGCCGGCCCTGGTATTCGGCATTCCCGGCGATGCCATCACCGCCATCGTCATCGGCGTGCTGTTCATGAAGGGCCTGTCGCCGGGGCCGACCATCTTCATGCATGCCGGGGATCTGCTATACGCATTATTCGTCATTTTCTTCATTTCGAATATCGCGATGGTCTTCATCGGCTGGGCGGCGATCCGGATATCGCGTCATGTCATAACCGTGCCGCGCGAGATCCTGGTGCCGGTCATCCTGTTGTTCTGCATTGTCGGGTCATTCGCCATCAATTCGTCGATGCTGGGTGTTTCGGTGATGCTGGTACTGGGTCTCGTCGCCTATTTCATGGAGGAGAACGAGATTCCCGTTGCCCCGGCAATCCTTGGCATCGTGCTGGGCCGGATGGTGGAGGAAAATTTCTTCAACTCACTGGCCAAGGGCCGTGGCGATCCAACCGTTTTCTTCGACCGCCCGATTTCGGCGGTACTCGGCGCCATCACCCTGACGATCTGGTTGCTGCCGCTCATTTTGCGGTTTGTAAAATCGATGCAGACGCGCCGCGCGCAGGCGGGGTGAGGCTGCGTAATTTGCGGTGCGATTCAGACGCCGGGAGGACAATGTCCTTCTGTTACGGCGACCTGCCCCAGTTTTTCCGCACGAACAGGAAGTCGCCGCCTTCATGTCCCGCCAGCCTGATATCGGAATATTCCGGTGTCTGGTTGGCGTTGAGGACGACCGTGCGCCGGATCTGTCGTCCGGTGGTTTTGTATCGGAAGCAGGTGAGCAGTTCGTCGAGGTCGTCGCACAGGCAGGCGACGGCCCTGGGGCAGGCCTTTTCAGCAATCCAACGAGTACCCCCTCTCACACTGCTGACACAAAATCTCATACACCACCCCGCAAGGGCGCCCATTGCCGCTCACGTCGCCATATGCCTACAATCTCTGCCGAACGCCGATACGTTTCCACACCATCTTTGGGAGGATGAGGATTATGGAGTACAAGCGCGTTTCCGCCGATTGCCATATCGATCTTTGCTGGATGCCGCCCGACCTTTTCGTGACCGAGGCGCGGCCGTCTATGAAGGACCGCATGCCCTATGTCACCGATGGGCCGGACGGGCCCTACTGGACCTGCCGGAACGGCACGTCCTTCGGGCTGAAGAACGGGCTGGGCCCGGCGGGCGTGAAGTACGTTCCGGGCACCCATGCACGCGCCGACCTGATGGCCGCGACGAACCTGTATGAAGACGGCAAGAAGGATATCCGCCGCGTATCCGACCCGCATCTGCGGGTGAAGGACATGGAAATCGACGGCGTCGATGCCGAAGTGCTGTATGGCATCCTGGGAGCCGCCAGCAAGCTGGCCGACCATGAAGCGGCAAACGAGATGTACCGTATCTATAACGACTGGCTGTCGGATTTCTGCACGCATTACCCGGACCGGCATATCGGCCTCGCCTGCCTGCCCTACGGCGATATCGACGCGGCGGTGCAGGAAATCTACCGGGTCAGGAACGACCTGAACCTGCGCGGGGTCGAACTGTCCTGCTCCTGGGACATGGAGCCTATGTACCATCCCTGCTGGGAGCCCCTGTGGCAGGCGATGGACGATGTCGACATGCCGCTGCATTTCCACACCTTCCCGGCGCTGGACCCGGCGAAGCGCGTAGGGCTGGACAAGCAGAGTGCGCGCGCTGCAACCTTCACCGTCGTGTCCGGCTTCCAGATGAATCTGGTCAACATCATCGCCGCGATCATCGGCAAGGGGGTGCTGGAACGCTACCCGAAGCTGCGCATCGCCCTGGGCGAAAGCGGTATCGGCTGGCTGCCCTATGCGCTGGACCGGATGGATTTCGAATGGGAGGACCGCTTCCACGACCTCGGCCTGAAGATGAAGCCGAGCGACTACTGGCGCCGCCAGTGCAAGGCGACCTTCCAGTTCGATACGATCGGCACCAGGCTGGTCGACGATATCGGTGTCGAATCGCTGATGTGGGGGTCCGACTATCCGCATGGCGACGGGGTATGGCCGGATTCGGACAAGTACATCGCCGAACAATTCGGCCACCTGCCGGCCGATGTGGTGCAGAAAATCACTTGCGATAACGCGGTCGATTTCTATCGTCTGAAAACCTGACGTACATGAATCTGGAACAACGCATCGGCGCGCTGGAAGCGCGGATCGAGATCGACCGGCTGATTACCCGCTATGCCCGCGCGGTGGACGAGGATATCGACGCGGAACTGAACGCGATCTATGCCGAAGACGCCGTGTCGGAAATCATCCCCTGGTCGGTCAAACCCGCGGTCGGGCGCGCCAGGATCGTCGCAACCTTCCGCGACTACATGTCGAAATTCGCCAACCGCAAGCGCTTGATCGTCAACCGGGTGATCGACGTGACCGGCGACGACGCGGCGACCGGATGGGCCAATTGGTTCGTGATGCAGGCGGGCAATGGCGAATCCTATGTTGGATGGGGCAGTTACGACTGGGCGTTCCGCCGCAACGCGGGCGTCTGGGAAATCGCGAAGATGGTGATCACGGTCGACTGCATGACCACCAAGGATAAGGGTTGGGCCGATATACAGGCGCTGGTCGCAGCCTACCCGAGCAATTCTCGGGAAACGAAAAACGGCGGCCCGCAAGGACCACCGTATTCCGGATAAGACTATTCGGGGACATGGCCCGGAATACTTCGATCAGGCCACCTTACGCGAGCTCGTGCGGCCGCGGCTGGTTGTCTTCGGCTTCAGGGCGGCGGCTTTGCGCGTCACCGGCTTGTTCGCAACCGTCTTTTTCGGCGCTGCCATGCCGGCGACCGGCTTGTTCACCGCCGTCGCCTTTGACGCAATCTTCTTCGGTGTCGCCTTGCGGGCGACCGGCTTCTTCGCGACGGATTTCTTTGTTACCGTCTTGCTGGCGGGCGTGGCGTTCTTCGCAGCGGCCTTTTTAGGCGCGGATTTCATCACGGCAGGTTTCCCGGCAACAGCCTTTTTCTCAACGGGCTTCTTCGCCGCAGCCTTCTTCGGCGCAACCTTTGCCGCCGCGGCCTTCGCCGTTACCTTTTTTGCAGCCGGCTTCTTCACGGTCCTCGTACTGGCGGCAGCCTTCTTCGGTATGGCCTTTTTCACCGCCGGTTTCCGGGCAGCTGGTTTCCTGGCACCGGTGGATTTTTTCGCGGTCATGGTCGTCGTCGTGGTCGCCATTGGTTCTCTCGCTTTCTCGATAAAGTGGTCAAAAACGTTCCGGTCGCGCCGGCGGCTTCAATACTGGCGGTACTTGTAACGGAACAACGTTAATGAAAGGTAATTAACAAGCGTCGCAAATACCGACTGAAAAATGACAAATACCCGGCCTCGAATTCTTTAGTAATGGTGAAACGACCTTACCTGTGCCTGCCGTCCCGTCGATTGCCAAGCACCGCTGCGGCATACTAGGATTTGGGGCCGTCACCACTGCCCGGAAGGAATGGGTCATGAATGAATTGCTCGCCAGGACCGATTATTACGATTTACCGGCGCAGGATGCTGAGCAGGAACTGCGCGTACAACTGGCAGCAGCCTACCGCCTGGTCGACCATTTCGGCTGGACCGAACTGATATACGGCCACCTGACCGCGCGCGTGCCGGGACCGGAGCCGCATTTCCTGATCAACCCCTACGGGCTGAACTATGACGAGATCACGGCGTCGAACCTGGTCAAGATCGACTGCGACGGCAATATCGTCGAACCCAGCGACTACCCCATCAACCACGCCGGATTCGTCATCCATTCCGCCGTGCACATGGCCAATTCGACCGAGCACAAATGCGTCATGCATACCCATACCCGCGCCGGCATGGCCGTGGCGGCGCTGAAGGGCGGGCTGCTTCCGGTGTCCATGTTTGCGACGATCTTCCATAACAAGCTGTCCTATCACGATTACGAAGGGCCGAGCCTTGATACGGATGAACGCGAAAGCCTGCTGTCCCATCTGGGCGAGAACAAGGCCATGATCCTGCGCAACCACGGCCTGCTGACCACGGGCCGCACCGTGCCGGACGCCTTCCTGCGCCTGTACCGGCTGGAACGGGCCTGCCAGATCCAGCTTGATGCGGCAGCGGCCGGCGAAATGATCGTGCTGTCCGACAACGAGGCGCAATCCTCAGGCGCCGGTATCGACGGCTTCATGGAAAACAACAATGAAGGCGCCGGCATCGGAGCGATGGAATTCGCGGCGCTGATGCGCAAGCTGGACAAGATAGACCCGTCCTACCGCCACTAGCGGAACCCGGGTCAGGCGGCGCCGTTCGGGAGGGACGGCGCCGCTTTCATTTTCAGAATGGATCATACAGGAGCGACGCGGATGCCGGAATCGGTTTGGCTGCATTACGACCAGCAAGCGCTGGACGACCAGTACAACCAGCGCATCCTGGTGCCCAACGCCAATGAATACATGGCGCGCCACGGTGTGCTGAGCGCGCAGGTCCGGGCCGAACTGGAATGCCGGCTGGATGTGCCCTACGGCCCAAGCGACGACGAAAAGGTCGATATCTTTCCCGCCGCGCAAAAAGGCGCGCCGCTGGTCGTCTATTTCCATGGCGGCGCGTGGACGCGCTGGCACAAGGACAATAACAGTTTCCAGGCGCCGCATTTCGTCAACGCCGGCGCCACCTTTGTTCCGGTGAATTTCGCCCTCGTCCCGCAGGTCTCGCTGGACGAACTGGTGCGCCAGTGCAAGGCGTCGGTCGTCTGGGCCTATCATCACGCGGCGGAATTCGGCGCCGACCCGGATCGGCTCTACGTTGCGGGACATTCCTCCGGCGCGCATGTGGTCGGCCTGATTGCCGTTACCGACTGGGCGAAGGATTACGGCCTGCCCGCCGGCGTCATCAGGGGCGCCTATGCGGCCAGCGGCATGTATGATCTGAAGCCGGTGCGGCTGTGTTCACGCCAGGAATACCTGAACCTGGACGCCGCGGCCGAATGCCGGCTCAGCGCCATGCGGCATATTCCCGACCGCATGCCGCCGATGGTGATCGCCTATGGCGAGGGCGAACAGAAGGAATTCCGCCGTCAGTCGAAGGATTGGGCGAAGGAACTGCGCCGGCTCGGTCATCCGGTCGCCGCCGAACTCGACCTGCCCGGGCTGCATCACTTCGAGGTCGCCGAACAGTTCGCCAACCCGGACGGCCCGCTGCTGCAGGCGATCTTCCGGGATATGGGCCTGAGGTGATTTAAAAGTGCGATGCGGAAAACAGGCGGTTTGCGGTCAGATGCAATGAAATATCGCAATCGCCTCAGCCGTTGTTCACCAGCCAGGAAATGCCGTCATAGAAGACCAGTTTCGTCGCCATGATCAGCAGCAGCGCCTGGAATACCTTGCGGAACATTTCCTCGCTGAACCGCCCCAGGACAACCTTGCCGAGCGAGGTGCCGATCAGCACCGCCGGCGTCATGATCAGCAGCGCCGGGCCGTACTCGAAAATACTGAACCCGACATAGGTGAAGCCGACGACCTTGAGGAAATTCGACAGAAAACCGAAGACGGACATGGTGCCCACCACCGATTCCTTGGGCAATCCGCGCTTCACAATCAGCGCCCCCACCACCGGCCCGAAGATTCCGACGACAATATTCATCGCGCCGGCGATAAAGCCGATCGGGACGAAGGTCCAGAGCGGCAGCAACTCCGTCCGCATCGGGCGCACATAACGCCCTGCAAGCGTGGCGTAGATGAACATCCCGATCGATATCTGCACGAGCACAGCGGGCATGCCCCGGAACAGCCAGACGCCAAACGCGATTCCGAACGGCATCAGGATCGAGAACCGGATGATGATCGGCCAGTCCATATGCTTTCGGAACAGCCAGAACCGCCAGACATTGGCGGCGAACTGTACCGAGCCATGAAACGGAATCGCCGCCGATGGCGGCATGAACTGCAGCAGTACCGCCAGCAGGATCGCCCCACCGCCCGCCCCGGCAACGGACGTGATCATGGAGGTGAAGAACGACGTTACCGTCAGGATGGCGATCTGGTCCGCGTCCATTATTGCCTTTTTTGATTATTGAAACGACGCCGCGCGCGGGAGGATGGCATATGAATACGGTAAAACGCGCTATATGCAACAGGGTGTATTCTGTAAATAACGTCATACGGCATAGCCGGACCCGCCCGATCTGCAACCGGTGATACCGTCCATTCAGGAGTTGGAGATTATGAAACAGATTACCGTGATCACTGGCGCCAGCCGGGGCATCGGCGCGGCGACTGCGCGGCTTTGCGCGGCAGCGGGACACGACATATGCGTCGCCTATAAATCGGCGAAGAATGAAGCTCTGGCCGTGGTCGCGGATATCGAGGCGGCGGGCCGGCGCGGCATCGCCGTACAGGTCGATACCGCCGTCGAAAGCGACGTTATCCGGCTTTTCAGGACGGTCGACGCCGAACTTGGCACGCTGACCGGGCTGGTAAACAATGCCGGTATTTACGGGCCGCGCGGCAGGCTCGATGCCCTGACGCAAGCGGATGTCATGCAGGTCCTTGCGGTGAACGTCGCCGGGCTGTTCACCTGTTCGCGCGAGGCGGTGCTACGGATGTCCACCGCGCATGGCGGCGCGGGCGGCGCAATTGTCAACGTCTCGTCCGGCTCGGCAAACAAGGGGAATCCAAATGTCGGCATCCAGTATGCGGCGTCGAAAGGCGCGGTAAACAGCCTCGGCATCGGGTTGTCGCAGGAGGTGATCGGCGAGGGTATCCGGGTCAACACCGTCGCGCCCGGACTGACCGAAACCGACATGCCGCCCGCCGACCGGCTGGTGCGGGACGGACCGAAGATTCCTATCGGGCGCGTCGCGCAGCCGGAAGAAATTGCCGAAGCGATCGTGTGGCTGCTGTCGCCCAAGGCGTCCTATGTCGCGGGCGCGAATATCCGGGTCGGCGGCGGCATGCCGTAACGTCACGGCGCTGCCGCTCCTGCTCAGTCGGCGGCCTGCGCCACCTGCCGCGTTAGCGCCGTCAGGATCTGGTCCAGGTATTTATCCGCCATCGCCTGCAGTTCCGCATCGGTGCGGTCCTGGATCGGGTGCGGCACCCAGATGTAGTCCGGATCGGTGCCGAGCAGCCCCGCCTGCGTGGCGGCGGCCTGGATGAACTGCTCCGTTGCGACGGCGACCGAGGGAATGCCGCGGGCTTCGATGTTGGCAAGGTCATGCGTACAGCACGACGTACAGGCGCCTCAGTCCACCAGCCCTTCGACCATCACGTCGCATTCCGCGGCGATGGCCTGCTGGATTTCCAGCGCGGCGGGCCGCGCCACGGTGGCTTTCCTGTAGCGCTTCACATTCATGCCGTGCTCGACCAGCCGCTTCGCCAACCGGTCGAGAAAGACATCGCCGCGGACCTTGGAAATATCCAGCACACCGACGGTCAGCCCGTCCAGCGATGCGGGCCTCGGCAGGCGGGGCCGCCCGGCAGCCTGCTGCTCCGACGTCGGGTCGTACAGCGTCCTCGTCTGGTTCATCCTGTCACCTCTTAACCTCGTTACGCTGCCAACCATACCACACGTGGCGAGCCCATGACATCAATGCCGGCGTTCCGGATCATACGAATGGCCAGGGCAGTTCGACGAAGTTCTGCAGGAGCCCCGGCGGGAAGTCGCGGTTCAGCGTTCCCGCCAACGCGATCATGAACACGATGCCACTTGCCGAATAAATCAGGGTCCACGCCCATGTTAGCCCTGCCCGGACCCGCATGAAGGTGACGAGGAAGATTGCAAGCGCCAGGATGAAGCCCAGCAGGGAGGACAGCACCAGCAGCGCGGCAAACCACGCCAGGTTGCTCCAGAGGCCATGTGTTGCGTCCGTGGCTTCCCGGCCGGCCTCGCGGTCGGCGAAGATGCCATCCGTCTCGGGCGCCCGCATCATGCGGATGAGCAGCACCAGACAGCAGACAAGCGATACCGACGAGATCAGAACAGGGAATATCTTGTCGGTGGTCAGGTCGATCAGCATGGCGTCAACCCAGGCGACAGCGAGGTATGCGGTGATCGCCAGAAGGAAGATCAACGGCGCCCGCTTCCTGCCGGTGGGGACATCGCCTTCCGGCAGAATCTGCTTGGCCTGCCGGATGGCCACGATTATTGAAACAACGGTGAGCGCCAGAATGATCAGCACGATGGGCGAGGCGATATACTCGAACCCGGCCTCGAACGCGATGCGGAATTTCGCCTGCGCAACCTGGTTCGCCATGCTGCTGAAATTCTCGGCCTGGTGCGAGAGCACGAAGCCGATCAGGAAGGCCGGCCGCGACCAGTCGAACCGGCGCAGGAAGATACCCAGCAGGCCGACCGAAAAGAGCGCGACCAGATCACCCAGCGACTGGCGTGACTGGAACGCCGCGAAGGCGATCATCATCAGCAGGAACGGCGCGAGCAACGTGAACCGGATGGTGGTCAGCCGCGCGATCGGGGTCGACAGCGCGATACAGAGCCCCGCGCCCAGTACATTCGCGAACGCCAGAGACCAGACGATGGTATAGGTGATGTCCAGGTCATTGGTGATCATCTGCGGCCCGACATCGATCCCCAGCAGCGCCAGCCCGCCCAGGAATACAGCCATGGAGCCGCTGCCGGGTATGCCGAAGATCAGGGTGGGCACCAGGCCGCCGCCTTCCTTGGCGTTATTGGATGATTCCGGGCCGATCACGCCCCGTACGTCCCCCTGACCGAATCGCGACTTGTCCCGGCTGGACTGTATGGTATGGCCATAGGCAATCCAGTCCACGACGGAACCGCCGAGCCCGGGGATGACGCCGACGATGACGCCGATAACCGAACACCGGATCGACAGGAAAATGTTCCGCAACCAGTCACGAACCCCTGTCAACCAGCCAGCGCCCAGGCCGCCCGATCTGGAGATCGTCCTGTCATGCCGGAGCAGCGCAACGATTTCGGGGATGGCGAAAATACCCAGGCCCACGATGACCAGCGACAAACCGTCGATCAGATAGGGAACGTCGTAAGTCGCCATGCGCAGGTTGCCGCCGGCGGCGGCCTCGCCGATGGTGCCGACCATCAGGCCAAGCCCCGCCGAGGCGATGCCCTTGACGGGGATCCGGCCGGCCAGGATCGCGACCATCGAAAGCCCCAGAATGGTGATCATCAGCATCTCGGGCAGGCCGAACGCCAGAACAAGGGGCCGCGCAATCAGGATAAAGAAGGTCAGGACACAGGCCCCGAACAGCCCGCCAAAAAGGGAGGATGCAAAGGCAGCGGAAAGGGCGCGCGCCGCTTCCCCTTTCCGAGCCATAGGAAACCCGTCGAGGACCGTTGCCTGGCTCGCCGATGAACCGGGAATACCCAGTAACACGCTTGCGAAGGTGTCCGAGGTGGGGACGACCGCGACAAGGCCTACCATCAGCGCCAGCCCCGACACCGGCTCCATTCCGAACATGAAGGGTAGCACGAGCGACAGCCCGGCGATTCCGCCCAGTCCCGGGAATACCCCGACAGACAGGCCGAGCAGCACGCCGGCAGCCAGGAACATCAGCTGTTCGGGCTGCATTATCAGCGCCAAGGCGCTCCCCAGTGCAGGAAGGGCGGTTGCCAACATATCCATGGGGGGTCGACCTTGGGATATCGCCTGGAAGACGGAAAAAAGCCGAATGAGTTACCCCCGGGCGCCGTGACACCCGGGGGCAAAGCCTCGGCTCAGACTATTGCAGCTTCACGCCGAACCGGTCGTGCAGCCACTGTTTGACATAGACCTTCGCGCTCGGCGGCACATTTGTCGCCAGTTTCTGCGCCGTTTCCGCCGCCGTCCCGGTCATCTGGGGATAATCCCCCAGTGTCACTTCCGACAGTTCCTTGAAATCGGGACGCGCCAGGACGGCCTTGAACGCCTTGTCGTAGGTCGCGATGGCGTCCTTGGGTGCGCCTTTTGGCAGGAACACCATCTTCTGTGCCGGGAAGCCAGCAATGAAGAAGGCTTTCCATGCATCCCAGGCTTCGCCAGACGTCTTGCAGCCAGCGGTCGCTTCACAGACTTCCTTGAACGTCGGAAGGTCCGGGAAGGTCGGATCGCGAACGATATTACCGTTATCATCCAGGGTGCCCCAGCTCATCATCGGGACCGCCTTGCCGGCTTCGACCAGCGGGACCACGCTCTTCAGGTAACCGGCGGAGGTCTGGTAGTCGATATTCGCCTCGCCACGCTCGAACATCAGGCGCCCGTCGCCCCGGCTCTTGATGCCGAAGACAGGCTCGACCTTCATCCCGAGCATTTCCCAGGCGAGGTGCGGCACGAGGTCAAGCTGCGTGGGGCCCTGCGCGCCCCAGATGAAATTTATGTCCTTCAAGTCATCCGCGTCGCCGTCGAATTTCCTGGCGATATCGGGCGGCAGGAAGACCACGCCGCCGGTGCCGGAGGCCAGGACCACATGCCAGTCGTTGTATTCATACTTCGCCCGGGGATCGTCCAGAAGATAGGGAAACTGTGTTGAACCCGACGTGCCGAATACCAGCGTGCCATCCTTGTATTTCTGTGTCTGAAACCAGTTCGCGCCCTTGGTCGACCCGGCGCCGGGCATGTATTTTACCACGACGGTCGGTTTGCCCGGCAGCGCTTCGCTCAGCAGCGGCGCATAGAAATTAGCCCATTTCGCCGAACCGCCCGCTTCGGAAAAGGGTATGGCGAAGGTAACGGTTTCCCCTTCAAGGTTTAATTCGGCGCCGACAGCAACCGTCGCGCTCCCGAAGCTGAACATGCCGAATGACATGACCGCCAGACCGGCAGCCGCCTGGGATATCGTCTTCTTGACCTTTTTCATTCTTTCACTCCCATAGAATTCGTTCGTCAGCATTTCACTCCTTTCGCACCCGCGGCATGGCCGCTTCAGAGGTGTGAAAAAGCGAATGCCGATCCGCCGACCTCATGTGTCGTTGAAGTTCAAACCGCCCGGATAACCCGGATAACATAGTCGCAGGATTACGGGGTGCGGGCCAACACCGCTCTGCTCCGAACCCTGCATCAGGCACGATAGTGGAACAATCGCCTGCTATCCAGACCAAAGATTGCAGCAAGTCCATCAACCGGCTTGCCTGAAGGGATGGAACCGGGAATTGCGGCAATTTTCCTGCCGCGGCACCTCAATGCCGCACCACTTTCGTCACCGGATTGCTCGCGACCGGGCTGCGCGGCGAGAAGCCGCCGATGATGCCCGAGAACTTGCCCGCGCCGCCGCCGGCGCGGACGATCATCAGGCAGCCTTCGCCGAATTTCGGCACCATTTTGCCTTCCCATTCCGGCCCGGCACCCGTGGCGACGCCGCCCGCACCCACCTTCACGTCATCATAGGGCAGGGTCAGCCGGTCCATCAGTTCCCGGCGCACCCGGTCCTTGTCCCAGCCGCCGTTCATGAAAGTAATTTCATGTTCCGGGCAGACCACGACCATGCAGTCGGGCGCGGGAAACTTGTTCACGTTGTCGGATACGCGCAGGCTCGCGGCGAAGCTGGCAGCCAGCTCCTCGGGCGTGCGCGCCCGTTCATCCACCACGCCCTGCAGCCCGTAACCGGCGAACAGGGTCACGGCACTGGTGCCCGCTTCCAGCCCCTGGTCAACCGTCAACGGCGTCCAGGCGGACCCTTCCTCGTCCTCGGCAAAGCAATAGGTGTGCTTGCCCGGATTGCCCAGCGCCGCGCGGTCCACCCCGCCCGGCTTGCCGCCGCCGACATTGCGGATCACCAGTTGCAGGGCGCGCCCGATGGTCGAATTCGCGCGGTTGCCCTGGCCCAGCGCATTGCCCTTTGCGTTCATGCCGATGCGTTTCGCGATGGGCCCGTTGACCACCACGACCGGTCCGACATAGCGCGTTGTGGCAATCACCCCGTGCAGCCCGAACAGCGGGTCCAGCGCCGCCTCCACCGCCGCCAGCACGACCGGCAGGTATTCCGGCTTGCAGCCGGCCATGACCGCGTTGATCGCCACTTTTTCCACCGTACAGGGGGCCAGCAGCGGCGGCATATCGCCCAGCACCTCACCCGGGTCGCGCGACGTGCCCGTCAGCATGTTCATCACCCGCGCCGCAGTCGGCGGCACGACGGGCAGCCCGTCGCTCCAGTCCCGGTCGAAGCACGCCTCGATATCGTCTTCCTGTTCACCGATGGCGATCTCGCGCGCGGTGATCCCGGTTTCACCGTGGCGGATTTTCAATTCGGTCAGTTGGGCGGGATCGACATTCAGCGCACCGCAGCCAGGGCGCAGCGGCGGCAGGTCCGCGCCGATGCCGGCCAGCCCGGTCAGCGCCGCCCATTCGCCCTGGTCCCAGCCATAGGTGCGCGACACCTCCGCACCATCGCGCATACGGATCAGCGTCGGCACGATCTCGATACCCAGCCGGTGCGATACATCCAGTGACCGATCGTCCGCCACCCCGTCGATTCCTTCGGGGAAGGTCGGGTCGTCCTGCGTGTAGATTTTCAGTCCGCCGTCACCGGCAAGCCGCGCCAGCACCGGCACCACCAGTTCGCAAGTCGGACAGTCCCGCTTCACGACCGCGATATAGCCATCCGATAAAATGGAATCGTCAATCATGTAATTACTCCCGTAATCTTTTATTCCGATACGGTACCGGGCGACTCGTACGGCTGCACGGGAAATCAGCGGCGGGCAAATCCTGTCACCGCGAAAACCGGATCGGATTCATTCGTCTGTCCGGCGTAGGGATCGTCCAACGGCCGTGGAAGGCCCCGGAAGGAGGCCGTTTCCAGTTTGTCGAACCGGCCCGTTGCCTCGAAATAGCTGACCACCAGCCCGATCTGTTCGAAGGGACTCAGTTCTGTCCACAGCCGCGTTACCTTTGGCGGAAACCAGCGGTTCGAAAAGGTGATGGCGAAGGGCGCGCCGGGACGAAGCACGCGCCCCACCTCCCCGATGACCCGGACCGGATCGGTCAGGTAGTCTATGGATACCGTACAGATGGCCGCATCGAAGCGTGCATCGGCAAACGGCAGAGTCGGTTCCGTATTGAGGTCGGCAACGACGGAATCCGTCAACCGCGCATTGGCCGCCAGTTCGGCCGCGTTCATGCCGAGACCGGTTAGTGAGCCAAAGCGCTGTTCCGGGTGCAGGTTGGAATGGGCGCTGCTCATCAGGTCGAGGACATCGCCTTCCGACGGGATATACCCGGCGTAATAATCGCCGACGGTCTGCTGCGCCCGGCTGTCGATATGAGCGGTGATACGGGGCATGTCGTAGAATTTACGATCCGCCGCGTCGTCGGACCGTGCATAGGCGCCGTCATGGATGAACGCCGTCGCCCTGCCGCGCCAGCAGGCCTGCATCCCCGGCCCCGTCGCAAGCCAGCGGCCCCAGTCGGTGGGCGGCCGGTCCACCGATGAGCCGTCGGTCCGGCAAATGACGGTCGCCGTCAATTGCAGGTCGTGACCCGTCAGCGGATGACGGGAATCGAGCCTCATCATGCCGCCTTCCGTCCCCAGGTAGCGGACCGGAATCGTTTGGCGCGCTTGACGTTCTTCCGGCAGGGCGAAAACAGTGCTGGGGTAGAACCGTCCGGCAAACGGCTTACCCGCCGATCCCAGGGCATGCGGATTGCGCAGGGCCTCCGCCGGCAGATCGAACACCGCCCCCACCGCGCAGCCGGTCAGCGCCGCTGCCGATACCGGCTGTACGACAGATTCCCCTATCGCCAAATCCGCCAATTGCGCCGCCAGAGCACCTGGCAGCGCATCGCGGACCGGATCGACTCCACCGGCGAACAGGCAGTCGCGATGGCGGACCGTCCCCCGTGGCGTCCCGCTTTCCCATTCGAGAGCCAGTGACACATCCAGCAGCATTCCCCTACCACCCTCAGCGAAACGACATTTTTAAACACGCGACATTGACAGCGCGCGCACCATACCTGCGAATACAAAACAACATACAGAACTGGTTTCGGAGCAGGAAATGACAAGGGGAAGCTGCCTCTGCGGTACGGTGCGCTGGGAGGCGGAGGCGCCTTTCACCCGCATGCGCCATTGCCATTGTTCGATGTGCCGCAAGGCGCATGGGGCGCCATTCGCGACCTATATCTCGGTAGCGCGGGAACGGTACAGGCTGGTTGCCGGCGCGACGGATATCACCGGCTATCAGTCTTCGGCTCAATATCACCGCGCGTTCTGTTCGATCTGCGGATCGGTCGCGCCATCGATGGAAAATGACGGCAATGTCGATATGCCGGCCGGATGCCTGGACGACGATCCGGGCATCCGGCCCACGATGCATATCTTCACGGGATCGAAAGCTGCATGGGACACGATTGCGGACAGCCTGCCGCGCGCAGAAGCCTATGAGGCGGGAAATACGACGCTGCCGGTTCCGCAACAGCATGCGCACAGGCCGGATTCTTTCGACGCCCTGCGGGGCAGTTGCCTTTGCAGCGCCGTCGCCTATGAGATCACCGCACCCTTCCGGGTTTCGTACCACTGCCATTGCCACCGCTGCCAGAAAGCTCGCGCCGCCGCGCATACCACCAACGGGTCCGTCGCCCGGGACGCTTTCCACTATGTGCGGGGCGAAGAACTGGTCGTGCATTACCGCGTGCCGGATGCAATCACCTTTACGCACAGTTTCTGCCGGATCTGCGGTTCGGGCATGGTCAGGCCCGGCGGCGACCGTCCCTTCGTCACTGTCCCCCTGGCCTCCCTGGATGACGATCCGGTGATCCGGCCATTCAACCGGATCTATATGAATTACGTTGCCCCCTGGTTCACGATAGAAGACGATTTACCGCAATTCGGCGAAGGACCGGATAAACGGCCTATTGCCTATTTTCAGGACGCGTAGGTAGCACCCGGCGCGGCAGACGCAGAGAGGAGACTCCGCATGGATGACCACCCCAACCCTGGATCCGATGCGGTCATTTGCGTGAAGCAATGCCCGGATCGCGCGCTGCTTCGTCATGATGATCCGCCGCAGCCGGCAAAGCCGGGTGTCGGGATCGCGTTCTGGACTGTCCAGGCGGATTTTACGTTCGGCCGCCGACCATAGTCGCGTCCGCAAGCATGCCCCGCAGATATTCCAGAACTTTCGTCTGGCGGTTTACGCAGTCCCCGAAGGCGATCTGGTCCGCCATGGCGGACACTGCGCGTTTCAACGAAGCCGCCGGTCTGCCGAAGCATGTAATTGAGGAAATCGCGCAACCGGACGGGTCGGTCCGGTTCTTTGCCAGGGCGCGCAAGGGCCCTTTCGCACTGGCTTGGGAGGAGATCCCGGTGGAATGGGTCAATGAACAGTGGTTTCGCC
This sequence comes from Alphaproteobacteria bacterium, assembly GCA_040905865.1. Classification (NCBI taxonomy): domain Bacteria; kingdom Pseudomonadati; phylum Pseudomonadota; class Alphaproteobacteria; species Alphaproteobacteria bacterium. The sequence goes on along the minus strand of JBBDQU010000008.1, from coordinate 15,155 downwards.
ACGACCGGGTCTTTTCCGCCGGACCGTTCCGGCTGTTATCGGCAACCCTGCGGCTGGAACCGAACGGCGCGAATGGCGCGACGGGCCATTACACGCTGGAGGTGGAACCCGCCAACCTGTTTGGTGCCCTGCTCCTGAAGACGGCCTTTTTTGGCGCCGTCGAAAAATCGTTTGCCCTGCTGGCCGCCAGCGCCAACGATTGGGCCGCCGGGCAGCGCGAGGCGCCGTTCGACACCCCCGAAACCACGCTGGCGCCCAGCGGCCGCAGCCGCCTCGACAGGGTATTAGCGCGCATCGTTGAATCGCCGAATGATCATGGGTTATCGCAACGACTGGCCGACTGGATACTGTCCGCGCCGGAAGTCGACCTGGCCCGCATCCGCCCGATCGAACTGGCCCGGAAATGGGGCGCGGCGGAGCAGGACACCATCGAAATGTGCCTGCAAGCCGTCAAGGACGGCCTTCTGGAACTGCGCTGGGACCTGCTTTGCCCGCGCTGCCGCGGCGCGAAAGCCACGGTCACGTCGCTCGACCAGTTGCCGCACGGCGCGCATTGTCCTTCGTGCAACATCGATTACGACGCGGATTTTTCGCGCAACGTGGAAATGACCTTTCATCCGGATCCGGCTATCCGGGAAATCCAGAAGGGCGAGTTCTGCCTGTTCGGGCCCATGTCCACACCACATGTCAAAGTGCAGATCTCGCTGAATCCCGGCAAAAAACGCGATATTTCGGCCTGCCTCGCACCCGGCGAATACCGTGTCCGAACGCTGGAAGCCGGTGGGGAGGCGGAATTCACGTATGCGGGCGGCGGGTTTCCCGCCACGATCATCGACACGGACGCCGTTACGTCTGACGGCACGTCGGCCAACGATACGGTCCAGGCGGAAAACAGGACCGCATTCCGGCGCACCCTGATTGTCGAATCCCGTGACTGGGTGGCGGACGCGCTCATCGCCGAACGGGTGACAATCCTGCAAACGTTTCGCGACCTGTTTTCGCACCAGATTCTGCGTCCCGGCGACCAGGTCGGTATTTCGCGGGTCGCGCTACTGTTTACCGACCTGCGCGGATCCACGGCGCTTTATGAACGTGTCGGCGACGCCAGGGCCTATGGTCTGGTGCGGGAGCATTTCGCCTTTCTGGCGCGGGTCGTCCGCGTATGTAACGGCAGCGTCGTCAAGACAATCGGCGATGCCGTCATGGCCGCCTTTCACGACCCCGCCGACGCCGTCCGCGCCGCCATACGGGTCCAGCAGGGCGTTCGGGAGTTCAACAGGGAATCCTCCGGCGAGAATATCGTGATCAAGCTCGGCGTCCATTGCGGCCCCTGCATCGCGGTAACGCTGAGCGAGCGTTTCGATTATTTCGGATCGACAATCAACATGGCCGCGCGCCTGCAGGGTGAAAGCAACGGCGGCGACATCGTTCTCTCGGAAGATGTAGTGAAGGATCCGGCCGTCGCCGAAATGCTGGCCGCCTACCCGCTCGAAGCGGTGGAGAGCCGGTTCAAGGGATTCGATACGCCGGTTTCTTTCCTGCGGCTGCCCGCATCGGCGCTGACGCCGCCCGCGGACGCGGCAACGGTCGATGGCCCGGGAAACTGAACAGCAAACCGGCCGGCTTGCCCCCAGGGGTGAGGCAATTGATCGCCGGTTATTCCGCGGGGTTTACGGCGGCATCCTTCGCGATGGCGCCGCCCGAGCGGTCGCGCTCAAGGATACCGACGAACAGGCCCAGGAGGGGTGGCACAATTACCAGCGTCAGCACGGCGGAAAGGGCCAGCCCGCCAATAACCACGGAACCCAGCCCGCGATAGATTTCAGACCCCTCGCCGGGCATGATCACCAGCGGCAGCATGCCCATGACGCTCGTCAGCGTGGACATGAAAATCGGCCGGATCCGGTTCCGTGTCGCTTCGACTATTGCGATTTCGAGCGCCATACCCTCGTCGCGGATATGGTAGAGGGTCTGGTGGACAAGCAGGATGGCGTTATTCACGACAATGCCGATCAGGATCACGAAGCCAAGGAGGGTCAACATGTCGAGCGGCTGGAAGTACGCCACGTTCAGGGCGACCAGCCCCGCCACGCCACCGGCCGTCGCCAGGGGAACGGACAATAGAATGATCAGCGGATAGGCAAAGCTTTCGAACAGCACCGCCATTACCAGATACACGATGATCAGCGCCATCAGCAGGTCGATCTGCATCTCGCCCCAGGTTTCCGCCAGTTTGTCGGCCGCGCCCGAGAACCGCATATGAACGCCAGGCGGCAGCCCGTCCGTCGCCATCCTGTCGACCACGCCACGCTGAAGAAGCTCCACCGCCTCGCCGAGCGCCAGAGTGTCCGCCGGCTGAATCTCGAGGGTAACCGTCCGCGCGCGCTCCACATGTCGGATAGAGGTCGGACCGGCCGTCACTTCGATATCGGCCAGCGACCGTAGCGGGAGTATGGTGCCGGATCGCGTGACGATCGGCATGTTCCCGATTCCCTGCGTTTCGGCGACCGCGGAATGCGACCCCGTCAGCATGAGGTCGAGCCGCTTCGCGCCAACCGTGATTTCGACGACCCGAAGCCCGTCATTGAATGCATCGACCGTATCGCCGAGATCGCGCGCCGTGACACCGTTATCCGCCAGACGTACGGGATCGGGCCTGATACGTAATTCAGGCGCCCCGAGTTCAAGCCCCGGCTGCGGCCGCATCTGATTTCCCGCGCTTCGCGGCAATACGCCCTCCACCAGGCCTGCTGCCTGCTGCGCGACCCCGATGACCGTCTCCAGGTCCGGCCCGGATATATCCAGGTCGATAGACCGGGTGCCCCGTACGCCACGTCCGAAGATGGATCGCTGGGCCATCACACCGAAGGTGCCTGGCTCCCGGAAAACAGGCTGGCTCAGGACCGGGATCAGTTCGCCGACCCGCATGCCATCGGCCGCGATGGCGCCGACGATGGTCAGGTCGCGGAAGGTGACAAAAAAGAAATGCGACATTTTTGGCGTACCGTCCGACGCATCTTCCGGTCCGGTTTCCTTGACCCAGTTCGGCCGCACCGCATCTTCAAGATCCCGCGCGATATCGGTGGTCGTCTTCAGATTATATCCCGGCGGCGGCAGGATGAATCCGATGATCAGGTTCTGATTGCCCTTGGGCAGATATTCCAGTTTCGGCAGAAACTGCCAGGTGGAATAGATCATTACCAGGGTAACGACGGACACGACGCCGATGGCCAGCATCCTGCTGCGCACGACCGCCGAGGCAAGCGCGGTTGCCGCTTTCACGAAACCCCGCGCACAAGTATCGACGATCGGAAGCCGGATCCCCTCGCCCGGCGATTTCACACTGTGTCCCAGCAGGCGTTGGGAAAGAGCCGGAATGACCGTTATCGAAACGACCAGTGACAACAGCACCGCAACGGAAATCGCAACGCCGATATCCCGGAAAAGCTGCCCCACCTCAAGCTGCATGATCAGGATGGGGATGAACGCCATTACGGTCGTCAGCGCGGAAACCAGAATTGCGCCCCAGACCTGCTGTGCGCCCCGATAGGCCGCTTCGGCAGGGGCCATACCGCGTTCACGCAACCGGTAGATATTCTCAAGCACCACGATGGCCGCATCGACAACCATGCCGACGGCGAAGGCAATACCCGCCAGCGAGATGACATTCAGCGACCGCCCGAGCACAGCCATGGCGACAAAGGAGGCGATGACCGAAACCGGGATTGCCAGCCCGATTACCAGCGTCGCCCGGCCGGACCGCAGGAAAAGCAGCAGAATGCAGACGGCAAAGGCGCCGCCGACATAGATGTTCTGGATCACCAGATCGATTGCCGATTCGATATAAATCGTTTCGTCGTAAATCTGCTCAATTTCCAGGCCCTGATCCGACAAGGCGCTCCGCTTCAGTTCCTCGACCGCCGCGCGAACGCCCTTCATTGTGTCGATGACATTGGCCCCGGTCTCTCGCTTGACGCTCATCGCAATCGACTCATCGCCCAGCGTCCTGATCCGCGCGACGGGCTTTTTATAGTCGAAGCCGACTGTCGCAATGTCGCCAACGGTGACCCGGCCGACCTGGCTGGCCGCCGTCGTACTGTCGGATCGCAGCATCACGGCGGCGACCTGTTCAGGCGACTTGAATTCGTTATCCGTCCGCACGATGTAGCGGCGCTTGCCTTCCTCGACATCGCCACCCGTGATGGAGGCGTTGGCACCGCGCAGGCGGTCGACAATATCGGTCACCGTCAATCCATAGCGCGCCATCTTCGCGGGATCGACGATGATCTGCATTTCCCGTTCAGCGCCGCCATAGACGTCGACGCGCCCGACGCCGGACACGCGTTCCAGACGTTCCTTGACGATATCCTCCGCAAAATCGCCGAAGGTGTGAATTGGCCGGTCATTGCCCGGCACCCGGGACAGCCGGAACCAGGCAATGGAATTGTCATCCGCGCCGGAAGTCTGCAAACTTGGTTCGTCGGCTTCCTCAGGGTAGCCGTTGACCCGGTCCAGCCGGTTGGCGACGAGCAGCAGCGCCTTGTCCATGTTCTGCGAAACACTGAACTCCAGTTCGATCTGGCTACTGCCGTCCTGGGCATTGCCGACCATCCGCTTCAGGCCTTCCAGCCCCTTCAGGGCCTCTTCCTGGCGATTGAGGATTTCGCGTTCGATTTCCGACGGGGCGGCACCGTACCAGTTGGTCGAAATCGTGATAATCGGACGATGGAGGTCGGGCGCCAACTGGATCGGAATCGTATTCAGCGCGACAAGGCCGAAGAGGACCGCGAGGATTACCGCCGCCATGACGGCGATAGGCCGCTTTATAGATAGCCGGATCAGGTTCATGTCAATGTACCGCTTACGGCTTTGGCGAAGCCACAGCCGTCTCGTCCTTCGGCATGCCCTCGTATGTCACGTCCTGTCCGGGGTGAAGCCGCTCATTCCCGCGAACGACGATTGCGTCGCCGACCCGCAATCCTTCCAGCACCTCGAAGCGATTGCCAACCGCACTGCCGAGTTGCACCTCACGCTGTAATGCCTTGCCGCCCTCGACAACGAACACGATGTTCTGTCCGCCCCGCGGAATGACACCGTCCTTGTGCACGGATACGACATTGCGCGGCTTTCCAAGGGGCACCAGTACCGTCACACTCTGGTTCATCGCCAGCGCGCGTTCCGTCGCGAATGCAGCGTCGAAGGCCTGACTGAAACGAACGGGCCGGGTTCGCGTCTGCGTATGCTCAGTCGGCACCAGCGCCCTGACCGTCGCCTTCTGGATCATGCCGTTGTCGAGCCGGATATCCACGCTGCGGCCGGGGACGAGGCCGCTGATACGTTCCGCCGGAACATTCGCCTCGATCTCCAGCGCTTCCCCATTGACCAGTGTCACGACGGGATCGCCAACATTCAGATAGACCCCCGGCGAGACGTGCTTTTCCGACACAATCGCATTGTAAGGCGCGCGAATTTGCGCGTTGTACAAATCGATCTCCGCCAGCCGCAATTCCGCGGCCGCACTGCTGATTTCCGCCTCGCGCTCGCCGACCTCGCTGAGGAACTTCGCCACCTCGTTACGTTTGTCTTCATGCCGGGCCTGTGAAAAGGCGGCTGAATTCCTCAGGTTCGCCAGCCGGGCCAGTTCCTGTTGCGTCAGGGCAAGCTGCGCCTTCGCCGTCCTCAGCCTTGCCTGTCTGGCCTTGAGTTCCGCAGCCGCCAGTTCCCGGCTCCAGCGGATCCGCTCGGTTACCAGGCTGGCCAGAACGTCGCCTTTCCTGACCCGATCACCGACGGCCACCGCCACGTCCCCGACGGGCCCGCGCATCAGAGCCGCCACAATACCCGATTGCTTGGAAACGAATCGCCCGATCACGGGCGAAGTCTGCGACAGGGGTTCCTCGATGACGAAATCGACATTGACCGATGCCGCCATGCCTTGCGCCGCCGCGGCCGCCGGGATCAGCACCGCCACGGTCGCCATGGCGGCGAAACGCAACACGGCTGCCGTCCCCGTCAACCCCAACCAAAATCTGCTCATACCTGACCTCACCACCGGAACCGCCCTTACGGCCCCGCACCGTATCGCAAATGCATTCATTATTACGTGTAAAAATAGCTATATCTTGACAGTCGGATAGTCCCAGAGTTCGACGCGATATTCCAGCAATAACTTTGACGTTTACGCCAATGCACGGAATATTGCACTCATGCCATATTAACACACCGCACTGCAGCAGAAAACGTATCGATCACAAGGATGTTTGCATGACAACGGCCCTGTATACGCATGAAACCTGTATTCGGCACGATCCCGGCATGGGGCACCCCGAATCGTCGGACCGGTTGAAGGTCGTCCTGGCCGCCCTTGACGAAAAGGTATTTGCGTCACTGGACCGAATCGAGGCGCCGCTGGCAACCATCGAGCAGATCGCGAGGGTCCATCCGATCGATCACGTAACGCGGATACTCGACGAAATACCGAAACAGGGCTATGCGCGGATCGATGCCGACACCGTCGTTTCGCCGGCATCCGGCGAGGCGGCTCTTCGCGCCGCCGGCGCGGTCTGCGCCGCCGTCGATGCCGTGATCGCCGGTACTGTAAAAAATGCTTTTTGCGCGATTCGGCCACCCGGCCATCACGCGGAACCGGCCATTCCGATGGGGTTTTGCGTATTCAACAGTATCGCGGTCGGCGCGGCGCAGGCGCGCAGCCAGCACGGGATGGAGCGTATTGCCGCCATCGATTTCGATGTTCATCACGGCAACGGCACGCAGGCAATCTTTTACGACGAGCCGAACCTGTTTTACGCATCCACCCACCAGTCGCCGCTCTATCCGGGAACGGGATCGCCCCGTGAAACCGGCTGCAGCAACAATATTGTCAACGTGCCGCTGCCGCCCGGCGCGGGTTCGGATATGTTCCGGGAAGCCATGACCCTGCGCGTGCTCCCCGCGTTGCGCCGCTTCGCGCCGGAAATCCTGCTGGTTTCGGCCGGTTTCGATGCCCACGCGGACGATCCCCTGGCCGGACTGCGCTTCACCGACGACGATTACCGCTGGGTGACCGACGAACTGGCGCGCGTCGCGGATGAATGCTGCGAGGGCCGCCTCGTGTCCGCCCTGGAAGGCGGCTATGACCTGGCCGCCCTGTCGCGCTGTGCCGCCATTCACGTAAAGACTCTGATGCAGGCATGAGCAGAGGGCCGGAATCGGGCGCTATTGCTCCCAGGGTCAGATCGTATTTGTTTAGAATCGCCTCTGGCGATCCAACCAATACGTGAATGCGACCTGTCTTATTGAAGATATGACACCTTCACAGGTTTGAATGGAACGTGTTGCGGTTCCTTCAAATCCTGATGTGCTACAAGGGACGGCGCCTTACCCGATAATGCCGGTGCGGTTCAGTTTCTGCTTCACCATGACGCTGTCGAATGGCTTCAACACATATTCGTCCGCGCCGGCGGATATCGCCTCCTGAATGAGGTTTACGTTAATTTCGCCAGTGCAGATTATGACAACAGGCCGGTCCCCGCCGTCCCGCGTACGCAGCGCGTGCAGGAATTCTATGCCGTTCATGACCGGCATGTTGCGGTCGAGCAGTATGGCATCGGGCATAGCCTCGCCGCAGATTGCGAGCGCACTTAAGCCGTCAGCCGCCTCCAGGACGTTCAGGTCAAGGTTTTCGAGCATTTCACGGGCAACAATCCGAACAGGTTCAGAATCGTCGACTACCAGACACGTTTTCATGGCGTCAGCTTTCATTGTTCTGTTTTCCGGCCGCATGACCATATCGTTCGCCAGTCCGACAGTCTTCAGGCAATTGCCGCAACACGAACGGCAGCTATAGATAAACGGCAACTTATATATGAATGATTAATTTCGTTTACACTGGTTCCTCACAACGCCAGTTGACCTGCGGATCAACAGCACGGTCCGTTTCCGCTTTCACCTCCTCGCCGCGGCGGAACATAGCCTTGGACAGTTCTTCGCCCCATGACTAGACTTCGGCGTGGACGAATACTGTCGCAGTTGAAAGGCACGTTATGGCGGGTGGCGAGGATATTCAGGACGGCATTGCCAAAATGGGGTTCGAAGATGCCCTTAAGGAACTCGAACAAATCGTTCGGTCCCTGGAATCAGGCGATGCAAAACTGGACGAAGCGATTTCATCCTACGAACGCGGCGCCGCCCTGAAAAAGCATTGCGAAGCCAAATTGGCCGAAGCAAAGAGCCGTATTGAACGCATTTCATTCAGCAATGAAGGCGCCAGAACAGAGCAAGCAAACATTGAGTAGCGTAGCCCCATCGACATTCGCACTGGAAAAGTCCCTTCGCGAAGCCGCAAGCGATGTGGAAAGTGTGCTGGATCGCATGTTGAGTAACCCTGACGGGCCCGAATCCCGTCTTTTCGAGTCAATGCGTTACGCGACATTTGGCGGCGGCAAGCGATTCCGGCCCTTTCTGGTCATCCAGAGTGCGAAACTGTTCTCCGTACAGAAGGCCGCGGCGCTTCGCGTGGCGGCGGCGATCGAACTGGTTCACTGTTATTCGCTGGTGCATGACGACCTGCCGGCAATGGACGATGACGACCTTCGCCGCGGCAAACCGACGGTTCACAAGCAGTTCGACGAAGCCACTGCGATCCTCGCCGGCGACGCCCTGCTGACACTGGCCTTCGAGGTTCTGGCAGATCACCGCACCCATGAAAATGCCGAAGTCCGCACCGAACTGATTTCGGCGCTGGCCAGGGCCGCCGGGGCGCGTGGCATGGTCGGCGGACAGATGCTGGACCTGGCCGCGGAAAGCGTGGAACTGGATATCGGCGCGATTACCCGCCTGCAACGGTTGAAAACAGGGGCGATTATCGCATTTTCATGTGAGGCGGGTGCTATTCTGGGTCGGGCATCGGTGGATGCGCGGGATGCGTTGCGGGGATATGCCCATGATCTGGGACTGGCCTTTCAGATTTCAGACGATCTGCTTGACGTCGAAGGAACGATAGAGGAAACAGGGAAAACCGTCGGCAAGGATGCCAGCGCTGGTAAAGGCACGTTCGTATCCATACTTGGAATAGAGCGAGCGCGTGCGCAGGCAAAACTGCTGGCGGCGCAAGCGGTGGAGCATCTGGCCATGTTTGAGGAAGCCGCCGACCTATTGAGAAATGCTGCGACTTTCGTCGTGGAGAGGCGCAGCTAGTTAGACAAGGAGAAACGGCGTGAAAATCAGTACGCCATTGCTGGATACGGTAACGTTTCCAAGCGATATTCGCAAACTGGGGGAGACTAAGCTCCGGCAGCTTGCCGACGAGTTGCGTGCCGAAACCATCGATGCCGTGTCGCAGACCGGTGGCCATCTCGGTGCCGGCCTTGGTGTTGTGGAGTTAACGGTCGCCATTCACCACGTTTTCGATACCCCTCATGATCGCCTGATTTTCGATGTCGGTCACCAGTGTTACCCCCACAAGATACTGACCGGCCGGCGCGACCGCATCCGGACCCTGCGCCAGCGCGGCGGCTTGTCCGGTTTCACCAAACGTTCGGAGAGCGAGTACGACCCCTTCGGCGCGGCGCACAGTTCCACGTCGATATCCTCGGGTCTCGGGATGAAAGTCGCCAGCGACCTGATGGGCGTAAAGCGAAACGTGGTCTGCGTGATCGGCGATGGCGCGATGAGTGCGGGCATGGCCTATGAGGCGATGAATAATGCCGGTTCGATGGACGCCCGGTTGATCGTCATTCTGAACGACAACGACATGTCAATCGCGCCCCCGGTCGGGGCCTTGAGCGCGCATCTGTCACGGCTTATCTCGTCCAAACCCTACCGGTCGCTCCGGCATCTGGGCGGTATCATTGCCAACAAATTTCCGAAACCGGTGGGACAGGCAGCAAAGAAGGCCGAAGAGTACGCGCGCGGCATGGTCACGGGCGGCACGTTGTTCGAGGAACTCGGCTTTTATTATGTCGGGCCGATTGACGGCCATAACCTGGACCACCTCCTTCCGATTCTGAAGAACGTGCGCGACGATACCGAATCCGGCCCGATCCTGGTTCACTGCGTCACCCAGAAAGGCAAGGGATACGATCCCGCCGAAAAATCCGACGACAAGTATCATGGCGTCGGCAAGTTCGATGTCATCACGGGCGCGCAGCAGAAGGGCATCTCGAACGCCCCGTCCTACACCAAGGTCTTTGCGCAGAGCCTGATCCGGGAAGCCGAGACGGACGACCGGATCTGCACCATTACGGCGGCGATGCCCTCCGGGACCGGCCTCGACCTGTTTGCGGAACGGTTTCCGGACCGGACCTTCGACGTCGGCATTGCCGAACAGCATGGTGTTACCTTTGCAGCCGGTCTCGCCACCGAAGGCATGAAGCCCTTTGCCGCGATTTATTCTACCTTTCTGCAGCGCGGTTATGATCAGGTCGTGCATGACGTCGCAATCCAGCGGCTGCCCGTGCGATTTGCAATCGACCGGGCCGGCGTTGTCGGCGCCGACGGCATTACCCATTGCGGCGCCTATGACATGACCTATCTCGGCTGTCTGCCGGAATTCGTCATCATGGCGGCGGCGGATGAGGCCGAACTGGTCCACATGGTCGCCACCGCCGTGCGGATCGACGATCGCCCCTCGGCGTTCCGGTACCCCCGCGGCGATGGTGTCGGTGTGGAAATGCCGAGTGTCGGCGTGCCTCTGGAAATCGGCAAGGGCCGGATTCTGCGCGAAGGTAATACGGTTGCGATCCTTTCGCTGGGCACACGCCTGGCCGAGTCGCTCAAGGCGGCGGAAGACCTGGCTGCACGCGGCCTGTCGACCACTGTTGCCGATGCCCGCTTCATGAAGCCGTTGGACGAGGACATGATCCGGCGGCTGGCCTCCGAACATGAGGTCCTGATCACAGTCGAGGAAGGCGCCATTGGCGGGTTTGGCAGTCATGTGCTGCAGTTCCTGGCATTGACCGGAAAACTGGATTCCGGACTGAAGGTGCGCCCCCTCTGTCTGCCGGACCGGTTTATCGATCAGGACAGCCAGTTCAATCAATACGACAATGCCGGATTGAATGCCCGGCACATTGTCGCTACCGCGCTAACCGCACTTGGCCATGACTGGGTGGAAGAACCCGCCCGCGCCTGACCCCTGACGGCGGGAATTACTTCTCCGCCAAATCGCCAGGAACAAGACCGGAAGGCGATAACGGAGCGTTAGATCAGGTCATGATTGGTTGGAATCGCCTTGGCCGATCCACCAACCATGTGAAACTGGTCTGTCTTTTTGAAGATATAGCACCGCCATTAAATTCCCTCTGTATCCCCGGTCCGACCGGAAAATGATCGTCTATGCGCCTGAATCGATCCTGATTTGCGGAATCCCCGCTTCGTTGCCGGGGATTGAATCAAGAAATTGGCGAAAAAGCTTTCGCTGCAACCTCAGAAGGCAGACGATTTTCCTGTTATCCAAAAAACACTCAGGCAGGAGAATCAAAATGACGATGCTCACCGAAAAGGAAATGATCGATATCCAGGCATTCATCGATATGCAGATAGCACGCGCGGAGGCGCTCGATCTGCAGATAAAAATCGACGACGATCTGGAAAAATGGCGAAAGCTGATGAGTACCGCGCCCGGTACCGTCGGCGCATCCAGGACGCTGGATCCGCTGCTAAACGACATCCGGCCAGGCAATTCGTTCTGGCTCCACCTCGTGGACAACCAGGGCGAAACGATCGCCTGCCAGGCGAACCGCTTCGTGGAAACGGAAAACTTCGTCGAGGAGTATATCGCGACGCATCGTTTCTTCGGCAATCGATGCCCGTCGCTCCGCCACTATCCGGTCCACTTCGTCGAATCGGTACCGGTGCTGCGCGGCCGAATAAATTTCGGTGGCGGCGGCTGGGTCCATCCGGACTGGCGGCAAAATGGACTGGCAGGCTTCATGAGCCGTACTTCGCGAATCCTGGCCCTGCGGCACTTCCTGACCGATTATTATATCGGTTTCATCACGGCGACGCCCAACCACCGGCAATATGGACATCACAGGCAGGGGCTACTGAACCGCCGCCACCTGCTGACCGGCATGTATCCCGGACGCAATGGTGAACAGGATATGGATATCTACTGGATGCATCGCGGCGAAATGATGAACCAGATTTACACCGAGATGGCTCAGGAGTTGGATGACGTTGCGCCACTGACAATGCGGACGGCATAAACAAGCCTGACCACCCGTCCGGTCTCATCGGCAACCGGGAGCATCAGCCGCATGTAATTTCGGCTGATGTTCCCGACCGTCTGATCGATATCGTGAAATATCGGCTGCCGCATCCGGATGCTGAGCATGTATTCGCTGGCGCAGGCCCTGTAGTGCATGCGGCTCGGCAGGTCCCGGAGCCGGTGATTCGATGCGTCCTGAAATGCCGTCAATTTTGCATGGTCGCGCGTGACAAAATTGAACGGATCCTCCGCTGTTACGTCGGCCCAGCAAATCTTGCGCAAGACGTCGGCCGGCAAAGCCGATTTGTAATCAAAATCGTCCACGCAAGGCAGGCCGTTCGGCAATGATTTATACCGCCAGTAGTCGAATAACTGGCCAATCGCGTTATTCTGTTCGCGCGGCAGCATCTTGTCGATGGACAGCATCAGCCGCTCCTGCTGATCTCGCCCCTCCGTTTCAACGAGTCGCTTCAACACGCCGTACATCAGATAACGCCACCTGCCAGCCTGTTCACACGCCCCAGTTCACTGAGCATCCGAATAGCATAGAAAATCCTCGAAACGTTCCCGTTCTCATCCGCCAAAGGGACCAGAAGGCGGGTATACTGCCGCCGATACCCGCATAGAATCTGATCTATTTCGTGGTACATGGGTATGCGCTCGTGTTTGCAGTAAAGATACTCAATGGCGCATGCGCTGATATGCAGTTGCGCCACGGGAATATCATTGAGCAGTTTGCCGGATAATTCCACGCCCATTCCGGGAATATGGCTTTCCGGATGCTCCCAGATAATAAACTGTGTCGGATCGTCTTTGGTCGTATCGATCCAGGCGATCCATTTCGCGACGTCGCGGGGCAGTGCCGGCTTGGGGTTGCACATACTGGCCGCCGGCAGTCCGTGCTGTTTCTTAGGCAGGGCTTTCCAGTGCCGGTACAGGTGCCACAACGCCGAACCACAGCCTTCGCGCTCGAAAAAAACATCCATCGAGAATCGGGAGCGGGCCTGTTCGTCGAAACCCGACGTTTCAAACATTGATTCCAGAGGCGCATACAAACCTGCCTCCTTTCGAGATTCATTAAATAATTTTACAATTTTAGGTACATGACGCGTCCAACGCAACGAAGAAGAAACGTTGATGCCCGAAACGCTCGCGGCAAGGCGTCATCCTTCAGGCGACAGCGAAATACGGGAAATTAACCGGAAGCCAAAAAAAATCCGCGTCACTTCGCCTTCGTCATTGGCCAGCGGCAGCAACAATCTTGTGTAATGCCGCCTGACGCCGCCGATCCGCTGATCGATTTCATGGTAAAGGGGGATTTTCCAGCGCTTGCAACGCAAGAATTCCAGAACAAGCGAACTGGAATGCATTTTATTCGGCAGGTCGAGCAGGCGAATATTGCCATACTCCTCGCCGAATCCCGGCGCCTTCATTGTCGGACTATGATGGATAACGAAGTAGCGGGGATCGTCGGGTGCGGTATCGATCCACCCGGTATATTCGCGGGCCGCCGGTTGAAGGATGTTCTCAACCTGGAAATCAGAAATTCTGGGTACCTGCGTACCGCCGCCGTTCAGGGCGCTCCAATAGTAATGCAGAAAATCGAGTAAGGTATCCGCCTCTCTCGTTTCAATAGCTACGAGGTCATACAATACCCTCTTTTGTACATCGCTACCGTCTCTGCCAAGTACTGTTTCTAGTATTTTTTCCATAATCAGCCGAATATATAACAACACGATTAAAATTGAATTATTATTACGTGCCGGTACTTGTGAAACCCATATTCCAGGTTATGAATTAAATATTGGCACCGAACAGCCACGAACTATTCCATTTCTGTTGTTGAAACTCCCTAGTCAAATGATTTGCCCATATTTCGCTATTATTCCAGCAGACATGGGAATACACGCAACGATGCTATCGTAATTTCTATCTGGAAAACCGATTCCCCCGTCGCCACCCAGCCCGTCACCTATTGCGAGGATCGCCGTGATTCATTGCCCCACCCGTTTCGGGCATAACTGTACCGGGAATTGCAAAATTGTATAGTACCCTGTGCGATATTTGTTACCGTAGCGTCGAAACCCGGCCCTGGGGCGGGTTCCATGCAGGCCAGCCACACAGCCGGAAGTCAGTCAGAATATTGAACGATCATTTGAAAAAATGCCGGCTGTAAAGCGGGTTCGGGTCGACGTTCTCCTCCTTGAACGGGAACTGGTTGAAAGCCGGACCCGGGCGCAGGCGTCGATCATGGCCGGGCTCGTCTATTCCGGCGACCGCAGGATCGACAAGGCTGGTGAGACGCTGAATGCCGATGCGCCGCTGACCCTGCGCGGCCCGGAGCACCCCTGGGTTTCAAGAGGCGGATTGAAACTGGTCCGCGCGCTGGACCATTTCGCCATTGACCCCAAGGGCCTGCTTTGCCTGGACGTAGGCGCATCCACCGGCGGATTTACCGATGTCCTGCTTTCGCGGAATGCGGCAGGCGTAATAGCGGTCGATGTCGGTCGTGGCCAACTGGCGTGGAAACTGCGGGAAGACAGGCGGGTCACCGTCATGGAGGGCGTCAACGCCCGCCATCTGACGCAACGGGACGTTCCCGACCCCGTCGATCTCATCGTTTGCGACGCAAGTTTTATCGGTCTGGAAAAGGTCCTGCCCGCCCCGATGTCACTCGCCGCGCCCGACGCGCGCCTGGTTGCCCTGATCAAGCCGCAGTTTCAGCTGGACCGTGCCGCCATCGGCAAGGGCGGTATCGTCCGCGATCCCGAGCGGCGCCGAGAAGCCTGTGATTTCGTGACACAGTGGCTGGACAGCCAGCCCGGATGGTCGGTTCTGGGCGTAACGGAAAGCCCGATCGCCGGCGCGAAGGGAAATATCGAATATCTGGTCGCGGCGGCGCGGAACGACGCCGACGCGCCGCGTCAGAATTAAACCGGATTTCTAA
>JBBDQU010000007.1 GCA_040905865.1 Alphaproteobacteria bacterium | reverse complement strand
ATTGAATCACAAACCCCTCACCAAAGGCGAGGGGTTTGTCAGCGGTCTGAGGCCGCCCCGGGGGACGGCCTTTCCATTGTCTGACCTCGGCCCTAATGCACGGACCGGATGACGCGCATCAGGATGAAGTTCTCCCGGTGGCGACAATCCAGGTCATTGCGACCGTAGGCCCTGTATGACAATGAGACACTGGATCACCTCCTTTCGGTTGTTGAAACTATGCCGGTAATATGGCCTGAGTCGCTCCAATAGACAAGATGCAGTGTGGCGGCGCGGTCAACGGCGAATGAAACTGGTTTCGGGAGCGGGAGCGGGCGATGGAAATGCAGCAAAAACCGGGCAGCGCCAAGCGTCGCGGCGCTGTTCTGAAGTCGCTGGATATGGACAGGAAAATCGAGCCGAAGGAGTATTTCCGCAGGCTCGATGCCCTGCACGACAGGCTGCGCGCGATCCAGCAGGCCTATATCGGTTCGGCGGACGCGGCGGTCGTCGTGCTCGAAGGCTGGGATGCCGCCGGCAAGGGCGGCGCCATCCGCCGTATCTCCACGGCGATGGACCCGCGCAGCATCAAGGTCTGGCCCATCGCCTCGCCGCGCGAATATTACAAGGAACGGCATTATCTCTCCCGGTTCTGGGAGCGGCTGCCGCCGAACGGGGTGATTTCGATCTTCGACCGGTCCTGGTATGGCAGGGTGATGGTCGAACGGGTGGAGGAATTCGCCACGCCGGCGGAGTGGAAGCGCGCCTACCGCGAAATCAACGAATTCGAGCGGATGCTGACCGATGACGGCACCCGGGTGATCAAGTTCTTCCTGCATATCACGCCGGACGAACAGCTTCGGCGTTTCGAGAAGCGGCTCAAGGATCCGCTGAAACGCTGGAAGCTGCAATACGAGGATTTCCGCAACCGCGAAAAATGGGACGCGTATGAAGCCGCCATCGAGGAGATGCTGGCGCGGACGTCGACGAAACATGCGCCCTGGTATGTGGTGCCGTCGAATGACAAGAAATATTCGCGTATCGAAATCATTTCGCGTATCTGCAAGCGGCTGTCGGCGGGTGTCGACCTGGCGCCACGGCCGCTCGACGAACAGACCCTGGCGGCGGCGCGCCGGTATTTCGACATCTGAGCGGGCGCTGCCGGTCCGAACAACCTGCCGCGCGCCGCGCGACCGGCGTCGCGGGGATACTCCCGCGGGATGGCGGAGTATGCTAGACCGCAGAAGCATCTGAAACGTCACGAAGGGGAGACGACGACATGCTGGACCATCCCGCCATAATCGCGGTGGCCATTCCAATGGGAATTTCGGTTCTCGCCGTGGTGCTATCGCGCACGCTGGGACGGCAGGATGCCGCGATGCACGTGCTGAGCGCCGGCGGTCTTCTCGGGTTCTTCGCGGCCTATGTCATGCTCGTGGGCTGGCCGGATGCCATGCCGCGCACCGCGACGCAGAAGCTCGCCTATGTCGCGCTGGCCGGGCTGTTCGCCGGTTTCCTGCTGGACGTGGCGGGCAATGCGGTGCGGGCCCTGCGCTGGACGGTCGCGCTGCCGGCGGCCGCGATCGTCTGGATCGCCTTGCCGCACATCATGCGCCTGGTTTCGGACCCGGCGCGCGGGGCGATGGAATGGGCCGCCGTCATCGTCGTGACGATCCTGGCGCTGGCGGTTCTGGCGCGGATCGCCAGACCGGAGCGCAACGGGCGCGACGGCCGGCTGTCGCGCCCGGAAAACAGCATGCGGGACGGGCGGCTGGCGCAGCTGATCGCGGCGGCGTTCGGCCTCGGCGGAATCTGCATTCTGGGCAGCGCGGCGTCGCTGGGCCTGCTGGCCTTTGCGGCGGCGGCGGTCGGCGCGGGCGCCGCGATCTGGAACCTGGGCCGGCAGCGGGCCCGAATCGGCGCCGGGCTGGTGCTCGGCCTCGGCGCCGTGGTCACCGCCCTGGCGATGCAGGCGGCGTTGTTCACATCGGTCACGTCGGCGGCGCTGCTGCTGCTGTCACTCTGTTTCGTGACGGACCTGCTGCCGTTTTGCCGGCCGATGGCGACGCCGGAGAAAGGGTACCGGATACTGGCCTCCGCGCCGCCCTTCGTGCTGGCGGTGCTGGCGGTGGCGGTGGCGTTCCTGCTGGACGGCATGCCGGGCGGCTACTGAGCCGGACCCGGCATACCCTGAACCGATCTATTCCTGCCGGACGGCTTCGAATTCGATGATCAATTCGACCTCGTCGCCGACCCAGCCCTGCTCCACGCCATAGGTCATGCCGAAGGTGCTGCGATTGAACGACCCGCGCGCCGAAATTCCCAGCGCATAGGGCTTGGACCCGAACAGCCCGCCGCCAAAGGGATATTCGGCCGCCTTGTTCAGGGTCACCTCCAGCGTGACGGGATGTTTGCGGCCCAGCAGTTCCAGTTCGCCCTCGACCGTGCCGGTATTGTCGCCCGTGGCGCTGGCGTTGGTCAGGGTGAAGGTCATTTCCGGAAACTCCCCGGTATTGAGGAAATCCGGGCTGCGCAGGTGTTCGTCGCGCTTTTCGTGATTGGTGAAGACGCTCTCGGTGTCAATCGTCACGGTGGCGGCGCTGAGGGTTCTGGTTTCCTCGTCATAGGTGATCTCGCCTGCCCCCTTGCGGAACATGCCCAGGACATCGCCGTAACCCGCATGATCGACCAGGAAGCCGATGGAAAGATGCTCGGGGTCGATGACATATTTCCTGGGCTCCGCAGTGGCGTCGCCGGCGGCCAGCAGCGCCGTGGCGAGGCCCGCCGCAATGACGGCTCCCGCGATGCGGCCTGGTTTCCGCGCGTGGCTCCGGTGTCCGATTGTTGCGTTCATTGTGGTGTCTCCGCTTCTTGTCTGTGCCCCGATACAGGAATAGCACAGCCCGGCGACCGGTCCCATCGGCATTCACACAGGCGTGACAATCGGGCCGTGCCGGGTGTGGAACCGCGGATGCGCCGTTACAGGCTGCGCAGATAGGCGATGAAACTGTCGATCTGTTCCGGCGTCATCTGGAATTCGGGCATCGCCTCATGGCCGACCATGATGCCTTCGGCCAGTGCTTCCGCCAGGTGTTCCGGCGGATATTTTTCGGACAGCGTGCGAAAAGGCGGCGCGGCCTTCAGGGGGCTGTCGCCGGTCGATTCGACGGCATGGCACTGCGCGCAGAACTGATTCGCCAGCAAGTGGCCGGAATCGGCCTCGTCGCCGTTCGCCCGGGCGGCGTCCGCGAAGGCCGGCATCAGCAAGAATGCCGTTGCGGCGATGAGCGTTCTGTGCATCTGGCGTCCTGTTCCCGTGAAAATACCTGCCGCATCCTAGCAGATTGTTTTGCATGAAAGGTACACACGGCTGCCATGATCGGGCGTGCGGGCGCTTCGGACCGGGCGGTGGCGATCCATTAATGGCGTCCGTCTTCAGAGCGTCCATACAACCCGCGCAACCTGTCATCCCGGCCGCCGCGCCGGGATCCAGCCATGCCCGCAAGGGCGTGGCCGGACGCGCGGCGGCCGTCTTGGCAAGGGTGGCGCGGCAGCGCGATGGATCCCGCATCAAGTGCGGGATGACAGGTGGGGGTGCGGAAGGACAGGTGGGCTCCCGGGCGCTTCTGTTCCCTGTCGCGGCGCGGTATGATCGGATCGTCCCGCCCGTCTTTCGTCCCTCGGCAGAAGGAACCCCGCAGGCCATGTCCACACCCTACGCAGCACTGAACCATATTCTATCCCTCGCGGGGCAGGGGCCCGCGTCGCGCGACCGGGTCCGGATAACCGGGGCCGATCCGGTGCTGGCGAGCAACTTCCTCATCGGCACGGCCGGCGCGGCGGTGATTTCGGCGACCGGGCTCGCGGCGGCCAACCTGTGGGAGCTTCGGACCGGGCGGCGGCAGGAGGTGGCGATCGATGTGCGGCGGGCGGCGATGGCGATGCGCAGCGACCGGTTTCTGTACCGGGACGGCCGGAAGATGCATGCGGCGGACCCGGTGTCCGGGATTTACCGGTGCGGCGACGGACGGTGGGTGCAACTGCACTGTAACTACCCGCATCACCGCGACCGGACCGTCGCCCTGCTGGGCGCGGAGATGACAAAGGAATCGGTCGCCGCCGCGGTGGCGAAATGGGACGGGTTGGCGCTGGAGACCGCCGTGACCGAAGCGGATTCCATCGCCGGGATGGTGCGCGCGCCGGCGGAATGGGCGGCGCATCCGCAATCGGCGGCCATCGACGAGTTGCCCCTGTTCGACATCGTCCGGATCGGCGACAGCGCCCCGGAGCCGCTGCCGGAAGGGGCGCGGCCACTGGCGGGTATCCGCGTCGTCGATGTGACGCGGGTCATCGCGGGGCCGATGTGCGGCCGCACCCTGGCCGAGCACGGCGCCGACGTCATGCGGATCAGCGGGCCGGGCCTTGCCTTCAACGAGGCGCTGGTGGTCGATACCGGTTACGGGAAATATGCCGCTGAAATCGATATCGCCTCGGAATCCGGCAAGGAAACGATGCGCCGCCTGGTCGCGAAGTCCGATGTGTTCTCCCAGGGATACCGCCCCGGCGCCATCGCCGGCCGCGGATTTTCGCCCGAGGCGCTGGCCGAACTGCGGCCCGGCATCGTCTGCCTGTCGCTCTGCGCCTTCAGCCATGCGGGTCCCTGGCGCGGCAAGCGGGGCTTCGACAGCATCGTGCAGTGCTGCAGCGGGATCGTGCATGAACACAGCGAGGGCGGCGACGGCGCGCCGCAGCACCTGCCGGCGCAGGTGCTGGATTACGTGACCGGGTATCTGGGCGCGTATGGCGTCATGGAGGCGCTGCGCCGCCGCGCCGTCGAGGGCGGAAGTTACCATGTGCGGGTGTCGCTGGCCCAGACGGCGCACTGGATCAAACGGCTGGGACGGCTTGGCGCGGATGCCCGCCACCTGCCGGACCCAGGCCTGGAGGACGTCATGGACCTGACGATGGAAACCGAAAGCGCGTTCGGCACGATCCGGCATCTGGCGCCGGCGGTGACCCTGTCGGAGACGCCGCCCTTCTGGGCGCGGCCGCCGGTGCCGCTGACGACCCATCGGCCGGTCTGGCCCGATTGAGGGCGCCGGCGCGCCGGGATAAATTTTTCGCGTCCGGCGCGACCGGCGCGGGGGAGGTGACACATGGCTTCGGATTATCCGCGTGACGTGATCGGCTACGGGGCGAACCCGCCCGATCCCGAATGGCCCGGCGGCGCCCGGCTGGCGGTCAATTTCGTCATGAATTACGAAGAAGGCTCCGAGGCCTCGATCTTCGACGGCGAGGATTACAGCGAATCGGGCCTGACCGAAGCCGCGACGCCGTTCCCGGCGGGCATGCGCAACCTGGGCGCGGAATCGATGTTCGAATATGGCAGCCGGGTGGGGTTCTGGCGGCTGATGCGGCTGTTCGCAGAACATGACATGCCGCTGACCGTGTTCGGCTGCGCGCTGGCGCTGGAGCGCAATCCGGCGGCGGCGGCGGCGATCCGGGCGGCGGGGCATGACGTGTGCAGCCACGGCTGGCGCTGGGTCGAACAGTATAACCTGGACGAGGAAACCGAGCGCGAGCATATCCGCCGCGCGGTGGAATCGCTGCGCCGGACGATAGGCGCGCGACCGCTGGGCTGGTATTGCCGCTACGCGCCGAGCGTCAATACACGGCGGCTGCTCGTCGAGGAAGGCGGCTTCACATATGACTCCGACGCCTATAACGACGAGTTGCCGTACTGGACGACGGTCGAAACGTCATCCGGACGCAGGCCGCATCTGGTCGTGCCGTATACGCTGACCAACAATGACGTGAAATTCATGCGCGGGTTCCTGGCGACCGGCGACGATTATTTCACCTTCATCCGGGACGCCTTCGACATGCTGTACCGGGAAGGGGCGGTCGCGCCGAAGATGATGTCGATCGGGTTGCATAACCGGATCGTCGGCCATCCGGGCCGCGCGGCGGGGTTGCAGCGGCTGCTCGACCATATCGCCGGGTTCGACGATGTCTGGGTATGCCGCCGGGCCGATATCGCGCAGCACTGGCGGGACCGCCACCCGGCTGAAAACTAGCGCGCCACCCAGCCGCCATCGACCGGCAGCGTGTGCCCGGTAATCATGCTGGCGGAATCGCCCGCCAGGAACAGGATCGCCGCCGCGATTTCATCCGGCGTCGCCAGCCGGTGCATCGGCGTGTTGTCCAGGATATAGGCTTTGGTTTCGTTGTCCTGCAGCATCTTTTCCGTCAGCGGCGTCTGCACATAGGTCGGCGCGACGGCGTTGACCCGGATGCCCAGCGGCGCCCATTCCACGCCCAGCGAGCGCACCAGGTTGACGATGGCGCCCTTGGTCGCGTGATAGGCCGGGTTGGGGAACCTGCCGCCGCCGGTCAACCCCATGATCGAGGCCAGCATCACCACGGCGCCGCTGCGCGCGGGCACCATATGGCGGCCGACGGCGCGGGCGCAGTAGAAATGGCCGTTCAGGTTCACGTCCATGACCTGTTTCCAGACCGGCGTGGCCATTTCGATGGTCGGCTGGCGGATGGCGATCCCGGCATTGGCGATCAGGATGTCGATGCGGCCATGCGCCTCGAAGATGCGGTCGACGACCTCGTCGACCTGTTTGTCGTCGGTGATGTCCAGGACATGGGCTTCCGAACGGGCGTTGTCGCCGGAAATCTCGTCGGCGACCGTACCGGCGGCCTCGCCGTCGATATCGGTCACGGCGACGATGGCGCCCGCCTGCGCCAGGGCGCGCGAGGTCGCTCGGCCGAGCCCGTTGCCGCCGCCGGTGACAATGGCGACCCGGCCGTCCAGCCGGCCCAGGTTCAGGAAATCGGTCATGGGGTCAGTCCTTCTGTTTTCGCTTGTTGAGGAAGGCGGTCATCGCCGCCTGCGGCTCGCCGCTGGCATAGGCGATCTTCTGCAGCCGCGCGCCGGTCTTCAGCGCGTCGTTGAACACCTCCCGCGTGGCTTCCCGGAAGGCCAGCTTGGTCAGCCGGAACGCGGTCGGCGGCTTGGCGGCGAGTTCCCCGGCCAGGGCGATGGCGCGCGGCAGGACCTGCTCCGCCGGCACCACGACATTGAGCATGCCGAGGCGCTGGGCCTCTCCGGCTTCGACCAGCCGGCCGGTCAGCGAGAGTTCGACCGTCAGCATATGGCCGAGCGACAGGTTCATGATCCGCGTGCCGATGACGCTGGGCAGGCCGGCGTTGATTTCCGGCTGGCCCATCCGCACGCCCGGATGGCCGACCCGCATGTCGCACAGCAGCGCCGCCTGGAAGCCGGCCCCCGCCGCGATCCCGTTGATCGCCGCGACGCAGGGCTTGTCGAGGGCGCGGATGGCCTCGAAGAACCGCCGGCCCAGATCGACCGCCGCATCCACATCGCCGGGCCCGTGCCGGGACGCTTCCTGCAGGTCCTGACCGGCGGAAAACGCCCGGTCGCCGGCGCCGGTCAGGACGATGCCGCGCTGGTCCGGGTCGGCATTGAAGGCCCGCAGGGCGTCGATGCATTCCTCGCGCACCGTCCGGTTGACGGCGTTGAGCACGTCCGGCCGGTTGATCGTCAGGATCGTAATGATCCCGCGCCGGTCCAGTTCGATGGTTTCGTACATGCTGCCCCCTTTTTCCGGCAGGTTACCGGAATTACGACGGTCCCGCCATCGCCGCCGGGTCCTCCCGGACGACCTGCTCCGCCAGGCTGGTATCGACGCATTCCGCATAGTCCGCGCCCCGGGAAATCAGGCCGCCCGACAGGCAGGATGCCTTCAGCCGCTCGAACCCGCCCCGGGGCAGGATCGGGTTCCTGCCCCAGATTCCCAGCGCCCGGTAGCGCGCGATGATGGCTTCCAGCACCGGCCGCTCCAGGCCGGGGAAATACGACGCGACGGTTTCCGCGACGACCGCATCCGGCTGCCCGTGCAGCCATTTCTGCATGCGGTAGATCGCCCGGGTCATGGCCAGCAGCGAATCGCGCCTGGTTTCCAGCGTATGCCAGGTCGTGTACAGCGTCGTGTAGGAGCACGACCCGCGATTCGCCGCCGCATGGAGGATATGCCCGGCGCCGTCGCGGATCAGGTGCTCCGCATAGGGCTGGAAGACCTGGATCGCGTCGAGCGAACCGTCGCGCAGCGCGGCCTCGTTTTCCGCCATGCTCCGGTCAGCGACCCGGTCGAGCGAATCCGGGTCGAGGTCGAGGCGGCGCAGGTCGTCCTGCAGGCACAGCCAGGGCGTCGGCACCTCGCTGACCGTGCCGATCCGCATGTCGCGCAGGTTCCGCAGGTCGAAACCGGGCCGGGCCTCGCGGCCGATGATGAAGAACGGATCCCTGGTGACGACCTCGCAGAATCCCACCAGCCCGCAATCGGGCAGCCGGTCATGGGTCAGCAGCACCCGCATCGGCCCGCCCCAGGACACATCGGTGTCGTGGTTCAGCAGCGATGTCGCGGACGCCTCGGGGCTGGGGGAGGTTTCGAGCCGCACATCGACGCCTTCCGCCGCATACGCGCCCAGCGCGTGAGTGGCGTAGAACGGCAGGTAGAAAACCGCGCGGAAATTTTCAAAGAGGGTGATCGTCATGGGGCCGGGATCCCTTTCATTCTTGCCGTGTCCATCGCCGCCGCTTATCTAGGAGCCTGCCGGATATCTTCGCAAGGGGCGGGACACATGATCGAATTGTACACATGGCCGACGCCGAACGGCCACAAGGTCCATATCATGCTGGAGGAATGCGGCCTTGCGTACAATGTCCACGGCATCGATATCGGCGCCGGCGAACAGTTCGCGCCCGATTTCCTGAAGATCAGCCCGAACAACAAGATGCCGGCGATGATCGATACGGACGGGCCGGAGGGCAGGCCCTATCCGGTGTTCGAATCGGGGGCGATGCTGATGTACCTGGCGGAAAAGACCGGCAAATTCATGCCGCAGGACACCGCCGGCCGCTACCGGGTGATCCAGTGGCTGATGTTCCAGATGGGCGGCGTCGGGCCGATGCTGGGGCAGGCGCATCACTTCCGCGACTACGCGCCGGAGAAGATCGAATACGCGATCGCCCGCTACACCAGCGAGGCGACGCGGCTGTACGGCGTCATCGACCGGCGGCTGGGCGAGGCGGAATGGCTGGCCGGGGACGACTATTCCATCGCCGACATGGCGACCTTCCCCTGGCTGCGGCCCTGGAAGGCGCAGGGCCAGGACCTGGACGCCACGCCCAACCTGAAGCGCTGGTTCAACGCCATGTATGACCGCCCGGCGGTGCAGCGCGGCCTGAAGGTGCTGAAGGAAAACCGCCGCCAGGGCGCCCACAGCAGGGAAGCGTGGGAAACCCTGTTCGGCGGAAAGCAGTACGAGAAGCGCTGACGGAGCCTTGCTGTGGCGCATACGTGTCGCTGACGCTCCGGGACGCGCCACAGCATTATTATTTTTTCCGCAAATGCGTCGTCGCAGACGATTCCGTCTGCTCGGGATTTGCTCTACCGCGCGCTGCCCGAATAGGGCGACACGTCGCGCAGGTCCAGCAGGATATGGATCAGCGCCGGCCCGTCATGCGCCATCGCGCCCTTCAGCGCGCCGGCGAATTCCGATGTCTTGCGCACGGTGAAGGACTCCATGCCGTAGCCCTTGCCGAGCATGGTGAAGTCGGGGCTTTTCAGCCTGGTGCCGAAATCCCAGTCGCCGAAGCGTTTCTGCTGGTGCACCAGGATCGAACCCCAGGCGGAATTGTCGCAGACGATGATCTTGACCGGCAGGTTTTCCTGCACGATCGCGGCCGCTTCCTGGCCGGTCATCAGGAACCCGCCATCGCCGACCCAGGAAAACACCATGCGGTCGGGCGCCGCGACCTGCGCCCCGATGGCGCCGGGCACGCCGTAACCCATCGCGCCGGAAACCGGGCCCAGGTTGCAGTAGGGCTGGCGGAACCGGTAGTAGCGGTGCAGCCAGCGCCCGAAGGTGCCGGCATCCGCGGAATGGATGGCGTCTTTCGGCGCAAGCTCCATGAAGGTGGTGATGACCGCCGACATGTCCACATCGCCCTGGATCTCGATCTCGCCCGGCTGGGCATAGGCGACTTCCTTGCCGTGGATATCGTCGCGCCAGGCCAGCCGGGCGGCCGGCGGCGCGGACGATTCCAGCGCCCCGGTCAGCGCGCGCATCGCCGGGCCGGCATGGGACCCGATGGCCACGTCCACCTGCCACTGCGAAAAGGTCGAGGCGTCGGGATAGGCCATGATCATCTTCTGGTCGTCGCGGAACATGCCGTATTCCGCCGTGGTCACGCTGTCGAGGCGGCAGCCGATATTGACGATCAGGTCGCAGGATTCCAGCGCTTCCTTCTGGAACGGCAGCCGGTTCAGGGTAAGCTGCCCGAAATAGGACGGGTGTTCGTTGTCGATGATGTCCTGCTGGCGGTAGGCGACGATCACCCCGGCGCCGGTGGCGTCGGCGAAGGCTTCCAGGGCTTCGGTTTCGCCTTCGGCGGGGATCATCTCCCCGGCCAGGATGATCGGGTGTTTCGCGGCCCGGATCAGTGTCGCGGCCTCGGCGACCGCGCCGCTCTCCGGACCCATGCGGACCGCCGGGGCGGGTTTCGGGATGGCCGGGTTGCCGGTCGTACCGTCGAGCAGATCCTTCGAGACGACGCAGACCACGGGGCCGGGGCGGCCGCTGACCGACAGGTCGATGGCGCGGGCGGTGACTTTGGCCACCTCGTCATAGGAATTGACCTCCAGCACGGCCTTGGCGACCGGCTCGAACATCAGCTTGTATTCGATTTCCTGGAACGCCTCGCGGCCCTTCTGCGCCTTGGGGATATCGGCGATGAACAGGACGAAGGGGCGCGAGGCCTGCATCGCCGTATGGACGCCGATCACCGCGTTGGACGCGCCGGGCGCGCGGGACACGAACATGCAGGCGGGCTTGCGGGCGATCCCGGCATAGGCGTCGCAGGCGAAGGCGGCAGAGGATTCCAGCCGGGTCGGGATCGACCGGATCTTGTTCTGCACGCGGCTCAGCGCCTCCAGGACGGTCACATAGGTGCCGCCCGGCACGAAGAATACCGTGTCTATCTCCCGCGACAACAGGGTCGCTACGATTACTTCACCACCGTTCATCGTGCCGTCTTTCATGCTCTGGGATTCCCGTTTTCCTGATTGTCACTAGCGGCGACGGGCGCTGCCGTGCCGGTGGCCAGACTATACCAATCGGCCCGGCCGATGCGACCCCCCCCTTTTTCACGCCGCGCCGGGCGCGCTTCCCGCGATCTTGCGCGAAACGACGCAGAGTCGTTGACAGTGTTTCGAAGCGTCGTTAGGAACTAGCGGCCAACGCCGATGGAGGGATGGCAGAGCGGTAATGCAGCGGATTGCTAATCCGTCAACGTGTAACAGCGTTGCGAGGGTTCGAGTCCCTCTCCCTCCGCCATTGGCCCTTTATTTTCAGCCGTATTCAACCTCCAATAACTCATAACATGTTGTACGAAAGGCATATTTGACTTATGCCGTCTCATACAATCTCAATCTTTATGTGGGTCTATGTGTGGGGCTGAAATGGCAAATCTATCGGATTTAAAGGCACGAAACATCCAGCCAGGGGACAAGCCGATAGCCGATGGCACGGTTTCGGGGCTGCGACTCCATCCTGGTAGGGATAAAGGTCACGGCAAGTGGATGATGCGGTTTGTCTCGCCGGAGAGCTGCATGGCATCGAACCACCGGAAGCGGTCAAGCCTGTAAAGCTGAAGGGAGGCCGGTTTTACATTTGCTGACATGATGGGTCGCGCTTGGGTGGACTGCAACGATCAGAGCAGGGACGTCTATCGCGGCTTAATCGTAGCCGTCCGGTCTGACCGCTCTTGCGGGTGACGATTTGATCGTGCTTCT